>QIEB01000166.1 GCA_003229495.1 Flammeovirgaceae bacterium | reverse complement strand
CCTAGTTGTAATAAGTGATGAAGCTCGATTTTTGCATGTCTCTTTTCGAAAGCTCAGTTCGCATATTCATTTTTAGCGTTTGTTGAACCAAACCTAAAGGTAGCAATATCTACCAAACCGAAGCTTTAGTGGTATAATTCTTCATAACTAAACAAAATAGCTTATGAAGATTTCAAAAACAGAAAGAGGTCAAGCGACCTTATTGAGCCTTGAGCGGAGACTTCGGGTGTCTAACCGCAGCGAACAAACGATACGCAACTATGTGCGCAGTGTAAAAATCCTGATGGACTATCACTGCCAGTTGCCTGCTGATCTGGACCTTGACCATATCATTGACTTTCTCCACGACCTGCAGACCGATCAGGAACGGGGCTGGCGGACCATCAAAATCTATGTAGCTGCCTTTCGTTGGTTTTATGAGCATGTGCTGCACGCCAAGGAATTTGCGCATCTGATCCCTTATCCCAAAGAGAAACCCTCACTGCCCCGGATACTGAGCCGCCAAGAGCTTTCAAGGCTCTTTGATGGTTGTCAGAATCTCAAACACCGGGTGATGTTCAGGTTGCTCTACTCCTCTGGCCTGCGGCGCAATGAACTGCTGCACCTCAAGATTGAGGATATCATCACCGATGACGGCAAACACCGGGTACGCATCATCAAAGGAAAGGGGGGCAAAGACCGATATACGGTATTGTCATTGAAAGTACTCGAAGAGTTGCGGGAGTATTTCAAGCGCTACCATCCTGTAAAGTACCTGTTCAACGGCAGGGCCCCGGGTGAACGATTGAGTGCGGCAGGCTTGCGCCATGCTTTGGCGGCAGCAACCAAAAGGGCTGCTATCACCAAAGAGGTAAACCTGCATATCCTCAGGCACTGCTTTGCTTCCCATGCCCTGGAGGAAGGGATGAATATCAAAACACTGCAATACCTTCTGGGCCATAGCAGCGTGCAGACCACTATGGTTTATCTGCATGTCAGTGAAGTGCCCTTATCGAAGGCCTTCAGCCCACTGGACTGCTGGCAGTAATATGGTGGCCATGGCTGAGGTGATGGGCCGGTTTGCGCCATCTTACCTCAAAACACATACGGTCAGTGGTGGACAACAGCAGCTCATCCGGGACATACAACAATGCCGGACCAGCGCTTTGGGAGACCATTGGACCGCCTGCACCTCATGTGGGGATATCCAGGTCCATTACAATAGTTGTGGCAATCGGTTTTGTCCCAATTGCCAGGGGGTGAAAAAGGAAAAATGGATACTGGAACGTACCCATGACCTGTTGCCGGTCAAGTACTTCCATGTGGTCTTTACCCTGCCATCTGAATTGCGTAGCGTATGCCTTCAAAACCAAAAGCTGCTCTACAACCTGTTGTTCAAAAGTGCATGGCAGACGATGGAAGCTTTTTCGAAAGATCCCAAACAAGGGCTCGAAGCCCGCATGGGGATGATAGCTGTGTTACATACCTGGACACAAAAACTACTGTACCATCCCCATATACATTGTATTGTGCCCAGTGGTGGCATTGCCCCGGATGGTAACTGGAAAACGGGCAAAAGTAACGGCGATTTCCTGTTCCACGTCAAGGCCCTTGCCAAAACCTTCCAGGGCAAGTTCATGGAGCAGCTTGTGAGATATTACAAGAGGGGCGAGGTTCAACTGGAAGGCAAACTCAAAGGGCTGGAAGACAAGGGTGCCTTCTGGGAGTTCAAGCATCGGCTTTATAACAAAAACTGGGTAGTAAATACCAGAAAGCCCTTCGATAAGCCTGATTTGGTACTGGAATACCTGGGACGCTATACCCACAGGATTGCCATCAGCAATTACCGTATCCTGGCCATGGATGACAAGACAGTGACCTTTTCTTATTTAGACAGAAATGCAGGCCAGACCAAACCTCTCACCCTTACCGGGGAACAGTTCATAGGCAGGTTCCTGCTACATGTATTGCCCAAAGGCTATTGTAAGATCAGGCACTATGGCATTCTTTCTACGCGGGTTAAAACCGTTCTTCTAGCAGTGGTCAGGGAGCGGTTTGGGTTGCCACTTATAGAGCGTCCAAAGTACACGGTCAGGGAGGTGATGGTCCTCACCCTGGGAATAGACCCGTACCTGTGTAGCATATGCAAGGAAGGACAATTAATCATCATTGCTGAAAGTCCACGTTCACGAGGTTCACCCAAACTGCCATTAGCATGCTAAAGGCAAAGATATACATGAAAAGACGTCTTCAGATGAGAATGCAGGATAGGTACGTCCATAAACCAGGAAACCTGGCCAAAGAGCAAACCCTGGCATTAAAAAAAGGTGTCCCTTCGGGACGTTGTATTAAATTCACTGATCCAATAGTCCATGTAATAAGCAAACCACAACAAAAAACCAACGCTGTGCCAAAACGGTGCCCGAATAAGTCCGGCATTGAAATTACACAGGTAAAAATCAGGTCCCATATCAAGGTTAAGGGCGAAACAGCAGAGCTTTAGGATTGGTCAACCTAAGCGAAAAACACAGTGGGGTAGCTGCTAGAAGCCATCAGCTCTGCTAATGGGTCCACTGTGTTTGTTCCCTAATTGTTAGCTGCAGTTATACCTTGATATATTAAAATCTCAAACAGAATACAATTTTCTATTTCTTAATTTCCGCGAGTTCCTTCTTAGCGGTTTGATTTTGAGGATCCAATTCCAAAGACTTTAAGTAGAACTTAGTCGCTTTATCATTATTTCCTTGCGCCTTCCATAATCTGGCTAGGGCAATGAATCCTACCGGACTTGATGGATAATGCTCAACACTCATTTTGAAAAGTGCATGCGCTTTGTCATAAAATTTATTCCCCAGACAATCATATCCAATTCCAATAATTATTCCTTGTGGAAGGAAAACATTATAACCCATATTTCTGGATTCAATTTCAGAGTCAAGGTTAACTGCCCGAACAATTGAGTCTGCACTTATAGTTCGATCATAAATATTTTCTTTAAGATTTCTCAATAAATCTTGTCGATACCAACTATATAAAAAGTTCAACCCATCAAATATCGAGATGGAGCTAACACTGGAATGAATTTCATTTGGATAGTAGATTGATTTGAATTTTAAGCCATTCTGGTCGTTACTATTGGCGGTGTTAACAAAATGTAATATTGATCTACCATGGATAGAACCGATTCCCTCAAAGAACTTATCAGGGCTTTCTAATTCATTATTGAGCGTATCATATTGCACCTGGATTGTGTCCAGACGGGGATCCCAGGTCTGCGCAATGCCAATAAATAAAGCCTTTTGTCGAAAATCTCCTTTCTGCAATACAGTGTCAGCCTTTTTCATGAGTCTCTGATCATCATACCAGAGGCTAGGATCACTGGAAAGGTAACTATCGAAAATATGAGGATGGTTTATTAATGTATTTACTACTATCAATCCACTGATAGAACTACCAATTAGAGTTCGGTATGGGCCTGTTGGATACTTTTTATCAATAAATGGAATAAGTTCATTTTCAAGGAAGGAAATAAAGGCCTCTCCACCTCCGGAAATGCCGTCCTCTGGATACAAATTAGTTGCAGTAGGTGTAAAATCCCTCCATCTATTTACATTAAGAATCCCGACAAGGATCATTTTGGGAAGCATACCTCTTGCGGACCTGTAACCCAACATGCCTCTCACCAACTTAAAATTCCATTCACCATCTAGGAGATATATGACTGGATACTTCTTCCTGGCAGCTATTGAATCATTATCCCTATACGGCAGGTAGACCCAGAGTTTTCTCTCCTCGTTAAGTATTTCGGAATAAATACTGTCGTGGCGTCCTACTATTAAAGGATTGGAACGCTGCTGTCCCATGGAATTGTTGAGAATGCAGAAAAACAAAACTGTAAATAGATACTTCATTTTCATTACTCCATTCGTTGAATAATTGCAACTAACGTTTGATGCTAAACGACTGTGGTGGGCTTTCTAACCACATATCTGTCAGCAGTGGTATAAAGTTATGCCATAAAACTGAAATGTCAGAATACAATTGAGCCGCCATGGCGTTTTAGGTAGTGTTGGTAAGCGTTTGTATTATCTAAACATACTAAAATTAAAACTAATAGAAACGTTCGAATGTTCAAATTCAATACGGTGTTCGATTGTACCGGATTCATTCGCTAGAAGAATTGTGCCGATTGGTTCTACGTTTATTATAAATTGGCTTGCAATTCTAGGATCACGATCACTATTTGGCCCTAACAAATAGATCGAACTACTACTAACTTCAAACATAGCACTGTTTTTTGCCTTACTATATTCGGTACTAAAGTATTCGCCATCCCTAGCAAAGAGTTCAATTGCGAAACCGCCAATGGTGTCCAAGTTGAATCTATGTAGACTACCTGGTTTAAAAATTATTTGAAGTTCTTGTAGAAAGGCAATTTCATTATCAAGAGAGACACCAGCGGGTTTTATTGCAGTATAAGCAATTAGGTAGCTCTCAAAGTTTGGTGATCGTGCAAATTCTATTGAATCTGCATATTGGTACGCAAGAAATTGGTCATCAGAAACAATTAACTCTGACGTAATTATGTCTGTAGGCTCAACACAGAAATCTTCTAATTCGCCATCAACGTAAATAGTTGGTCGACAATTAAAATTTGGAGACGGTGCTTTATTACAACTATCAGTTACAGCTATAACAACTAAAGTTAACAAATAGCCCGATAGTCGATTACTGGTCATAATTAGAAATTTATTATATAACGCCAATACTCCCATCATAGTACCTCCTTTGTACCTAACGTTTGAGGCCAAAAGAAGTGGCGGGGCTTTCCAACCACGATGTGTCCGCAGACCTGC
>QIEB01000349.1 GCA_003229495.1 Flammeovirgaceae bacterium | reverse complement strand
ATTTTAAACGCATTACTTCTGATAAACAGGTAGGGGCCATAGAAAGCCGTGGGGACTTCAATGTACTGGCTACAATCTACGCGATTTATGCTCGTTGGAACCCAGGAAAGTATCAAGCATTGGTAAATTTCACCAGAATGAGGCATCAACAATTTGAATCGGGGGGGGTAATGCCCTTACCTAGTGGTTCATTGGATAACCTATTTATGGAAGATAGTGCTGAAGTTTGGTTAAATAGCGCAAAAAGCGAAGAAATTCGTACAAATCTTCATTTATATCAACAATATCAGATTCATGAACTTTTTCAAATTTACCATCAAATAGACATTACATCTCAAAAAATATCATTTGCAGACCCCGATCTTGCCAGTGATGGTGCCTTTTTCGATCAATTTTTGATAAGTGAGACTGAGACTTTGGATGCCTCCTCATTTGAAACAATCAGGAATGAACTAGGCATAAAAGGTAAGCGTAAAGGAATATTTTATAACTTTTACCTGAACCGCAGAGACATTAAATACCTTCCTAAGTACTTACCAGCCACTGGATCTATTACCGAGTATTACCTTGGAGCAAACCTTAGATACGTTCTTGGTAGTCAGACTTTTCAATTTCATGGACTTGTCCAGGATGGAGGCAGCTATAAGTTTAGTGGTACATTCTCCAACCAGTTTTTGGAAGCTTCTTACACCAGGGTGCAATACGACCCTTCGTTTTTGCAGGGCGACTACTTCGGCAACCATAGGGAATGGCACCTGAATTTTACCAGCCCTACAGCGGATGCCTTGACCGGAACGGTCAAACTTGAAACTGAAAGATTTAAATTTTACCCAAAACTAAGCTTAACCAACGTCAACAATCATATTTATTTCAATCAGTCAAAGCTTCCTGAGCAAGTTTCCGGAGCTGCCCAAATTCTATCCCCAGAGTTAAGCTTGAGCTGGCGGTTTCTTAGACGACTGGAATTAAATACACAAATCGTATATACTACCATTACCGGATCGGCGGAAGATGTCTTCAGAATTCCGGATTGGCTAATCAACACCCAGCTATCATATGCCAATTACATCTTTGACCAAAAGATGGAAATGCAAATAGGAGTTGATACCCAATTTAGGTCAGCTTTTTACGGACATGACTATGATCCTACCATTCAACAATTTTATTTACAGGATAATTTTGAAATCCCCGAGTATTTTTTGGCAGATGTTTTCGTCAATTTTAAGGTAGGGAGAGCACTTCTTTTTGCGAAATTCGTGTTTGCAAATCAAGGACTGAGCCAGCCAGGATATTTCACTGCTCCATATTATATGGGACAAGGCAGTGTGTTCGATTGGGGGATCTCCTGGCAGTTTTATGATTAAACAGGGTTAAAATTACTTTATGTTAGGATTAAAATTACCAACAGATCCCAGATGGGTGGACATCGCTCAAAAAAATATTGAAGAGATTCTGATAGATCATGCCTATTGTGAACAGAAGGCCGCTTCTTCTTGTATTTCACTTATCGTTCAATATCCTCAATATCAAAAGCTTGTTGAGGTACTAACACCTGTAGTCTCTGAAGAGTGGGATCATTTTCAAAGGGTATTGAAACATTTGAGTAAAAGAGGTTTCACCCTTGGTATGCCACGAAGAGATGAATATGTGATATCCTTGCATCGGAGCATTCCAAAAGGGGGGAGTAAAGTGGAGCAGCTGGTGGAAAAACTGCTGGTCAATGCCCTGATCGAGGCCAGAAGTTGCGAGCGTTTTAAGCTTTTATCGCAACAAATAGAGGATCCTGATCTTAAGAATTTTTATCATGAACTAATGATCTCAGAAGCCGGACACTATAACAACTTTATAAAGCTTGCTAAAGAATACTATTCTCCCAAAAAGGTAGAAATTCGCTGGGAACAGTGGTTGGAGAAAGAGGCTGAGATAATATCGAATTTGGAAATTCGCAGCGATCGCATGCATTGATCAAGTTTTCTGTTTCTTCTTTTTTGCGGCTGGAAATAGAATATTATTAAGGATTAATCTATACCCTGCAGAATTCGGATATAAATTCAAATCCGTTGGTTCTTCATGCACCAAATGCTGATAGTCCTCGGGATCATGACCCCCATAAAAAGTCCAAAACCCTTTGCCATATATTCCATGAAGGTATTTTGCTTCACCGATGGATTTCGTTTCACCCATTACTACTACATCTCCTTTTATGAGACTTTTTCTATAAGCTGTTGTTTGGCCCATAAACCCTTTAATAATTCTAGTGTGGTTCTGAGTCAGCATGGTAGGGATAGGGTCCCATTTGGCCGAAAACTCAAATAGTGTGAAATAATCATTATCCTCTCTCAGCCCTCGCCGACCTTTTGGCGGCCCGGTGTCGATGTTTGAATATTCGTAGATATAGGGGTTTTGCTCAAGAATGAAATTCTCAAAAGCAAATGTTTGACTATAGTCCAGTTTCCTTTGGGACATCGGATCTGCTGCATCCCCGTCGAACATACTTTCAATCATGTCCACGTTTTGCCCTGCCAAGGCTATATCATAAGTATCAGTGGCAGAGCACATGGCAAATAAGAAACCACCTCCTGCAACAAAATCACGGATGTTAGTTGCAATAGCCAATTTAAGCTGCGATACTTTTTCAAACCCATGTTTTTTAGCGGATGCTTCATATTCTCGTTGTTGTTTGATGTACCAAGGATAGCTCCGGTACATTGAATAGAATTTTCCATACTGACCGGTGAAGTCTTCATGATGAAGATGCAGCCAGTCATATTTAGGAAGTTCGCCGTACATTACTTCGTCATCGAAGACTACCTGGTAGGGTATCTCAGCATACGTGAGTGCAAGTGTTACAGCATCATCCCATGGCTGTTTACTTTTAGGAGAATATACCGCAATCGTTGGGTATTTCTCTAGCTTCATAATGTCGGTATTCGAGGCTGGGCTGCTGAGCATCTCAAAAATCTGATTTGACTCAGCATCTGAGATTACTTCATAACTTACATTGCGAACAATTAATTCATTCTCAATACTTTGCAAGTATTTCATCATGAAACTTCCGCCGCGATAGTTCAATAGCCAATCAACTTCCAGCTCTTTTTGAAGGACCCAGTAGGTGATCCCATAAGCTTTTAAGTGATTGGTTTGGCTTTCATCCATCGGGATTAACAGGTACGAAGCTTTTACTTCCACCGTCAGCTGTAGGAATAAAAAAATTAAAAGATAAGCCCGGCTCATAGACCTCTGTTTACAATGCTACATTTAACAACGAAATAAAAATAATTAAGATATATATTATTAATTTTATAAACAGCAATAATTCTTATCCGGGTACTATAAACCAATAAAAGATTGGATCTGATTGAGAACATAAGAGTTGCTCTGCACAATATTCGAGCAAACCTTTTAAGAACTATCCTTACCGCTTTGATAGTGGCAATTGGAATTTCCTCGTTAGTCGGTATCCTCACTTCTATTGATGGCATACAGAAATCAATAAATAGTAGTATGTCCGGTTTGGGTGCCAACAGTTTTGATATTGAAGAGCAAGGAGCCGGTAGTCGACATAGCCGAGGGGGAATTCAGCAAAAAATTTATCCTCCAATAACCTTGAGACAGGCCCTCAAATTCCAGGAGAAGTTCATCAGATCAAATGAGATAAGTATATTTTCGAATATCACCGGCTCGATGGAGGTTAAGCGCTTCTCCAAGAAAACAAACCCCAATATTTCACTTACCGCAGCCAACGAGCACTATATAGTTTCGAAGGGTCTTGATGTTGCTGATGGACGGAACTTTACTGCTCAGGAGGTCCAAAATGGGAGCAACGTTGCTATTATTGGAGACGCTCTTAGAGAGACATTGTTTGAAGAGAATGAAGACCCTGTCAATCACGACCTTTCCTTCTATGGCACCAGGTATCGGATTGTGGGGTTGCTCAAGAAACAGGGTGGTTTTTCCGGGTCTGGTGCAGACCGCAGAATATTAGTTCCCTTAGTTACTGGAAACAGACTTTTTATTTACAGTCAGCCTCGCTATCGGATTAGTGTTTATCTGGCAGATCCCACGGAAATAAGTGCCGCCATGGGTGATGCCACGGGCATTATGCGATCAATCAGAAAAGATGCTCTTAGTAAAGAGAACAGTTTTAATATCGAAAGAAGTGAATCATTGGCAGAGAGTCTCGAAGAGATCTCTGGCAAAGTAAAACTGGCTGGCACCGTAGTTGGATTAATAACCTTATTGGGGGCATCCATTGCTCTAATGAATATAATGATGGTATCAGTTACCGAACGGACCAGGGAAATCGGAATCCGCAAAGCACTTGGTGCTACATCCAGGAGGATCAAGGAGCAATTCTTAATAGAGGCAGTAGTTATTTGTTTGCTGGGCGGTGTTGTAGGAATTCTACTGGGAATATTGATTGGAAACTTGGTGGCAAATTTAATTGGAGAAGGTACTTTGATTATTCCCTGGGCCTGGACATTGATGGGTTTAGTAGTGTGTATAGGAGTGGGTCTGGTCTCCGGTGTTTTGCCTGCTAATAAAGCTGCCCGGTTAGATCCGATTGAGTCGTTGAGGTTTGAATAACCAACCCTGTGATAAACCGGGCTAAACCAGAATTAGTTATATTTATCTTTCCGATTCTGTACAATTACCTATTTGACCATGAAGAAAAGGGTTTTGCTACTGTTTTTTGGAATTACCATATCCAATGCTGTTTTAGCAGGTGTCAGTAGTGTGCTCATACTAACCGGGGTTTATGCCGGAAAGAATTTGTATGTTCAAAATCCTCTTTTGCCGGATAAACACTTTAGCACAGAGGAAGTCTTTGTTAATGA
>QIEB01000387.1 GCA_003229495.1 Flammeovirgaceae bacterium | reverse complement strand
AAGCGCAACCCTTATTATTGCAATGTTCACCAATCTGATCGTTTTGCCGGCACTACTTTTGATTTTTGATAGTGGTAAGAGATCCAGGGATGGTCATTCGCTTATTGAGTACGATGATGAGGAGAACGATGAGGAAATCGACAGGGACCTTATCAAACTGGATGGCCGAATGGACCAGGACAAAAGAGAAAAAAAGCTTGATTCTTAGCAAAGTGGGATCAATAAAATACAGGGAATATAAAAGTATCGACTTAAGTCAAATCGGCAAAGACATTCTGGCATTCTGGATGCGGGAAAGAGTGTTCGAACGATCTGTGGAAGAAAAAGAGGGATGTGAGGTATTCACCTTTTATGAAGGTCCTCCAAGTGCCAACGGTACCCCTGGAATTCACCACGTAATGGGAAGGACGGTAAAGGACATCTTTTGTCGATACAAGACCATGAAAGGATTTCAGGTCAAAAGAAAAGGAGGATGGGATACTCATGGCTTACCGGTAGAGCTTAAGGTTGAAAAAGAATTAGGCATCACCAAGGATGATATCGGCAAAAGGATCAGCGTGGCAGATTATAATAAAAAGTGCCGGGAAGCAGTAATGAAATATAAGGACGAATGGGACCTGCTGACCAAACAAATGGGTTACTGGGTTGATCTGGAAAGACCGTATATGACTTTTGATCGATCCTATATGGAATCCGTATGGCACTTAATCAAGTCGTTCTATGACAAAGGTCTATTATACAAAGGCTATACTATTCAGCCCTTTTCCCCGGCTGCTGGAACCGGTCTGAGTTCTCATGAATTGAATCAGCCTGGTTGTTACCGAATGGTAAAGGACACCTCAATTGTTGCTCAGTTCGAAGTGGAGAAAACAGCGCAGTCAGAATTTTTGTTTGAATCGGAACCTGATATTCCCGTCTTCATCCTGGCTTGGACCACCACTCCCTGGACCCTGCCTGCAAATAGTGCTCTGGCTATTGGGAACAAGATCAGCTATGTACTGGTTAGGACTTATAACTCTTATACCCACAAACCTGTACAATTAGTATTGGCAAAAGATTTATTACCACTTTATTTTGGGAAGTCGGCAGGCAATCGGATAGAGGATTATAGACCTGGTGACCAACAAATACCGCACAAAATTATAAAGGAGTTTCCGGGGTCTACGTTGGTTGGGATTGATTATCATCAGTTAATGCCCTATGTACCCTTGCCAAAGCCAGCTTTTACGGTGGTGGCGGGTGATTTTGTGACCACTGAGGAGGGAACTGGGATTGTTCACATCTCTAAGACATTTGGATCTGATGACTACAGGATCTGCGTGCAGTACGGAATTCCCGGAGTAACGGTAACCGACGATGATGGCAATGAGGTCCCTATTGTGGATAAGAAGGGAAGATTTGTACCCGAGATCACAGATTTTGCCGGCATGTATGTAAAAAATTATGACGACCAGGATGAAAGTGATCGCAACTACAAATCCACAGATGTTCTGATTTCTATAAAATTAAAAGAAGAAAATAAGGCTTTTAAAGTTGAAAAGTACGAGCACTCATACCCACACTGCTGGAGAACTGATAAGCCAGTACTGTACTACCCATTGGACAGTTGGTTTATTAAAACCACAGCCTTCAAGGAAAAATTAGTAGAATTGAACCAACAAATTAACTGGAAGCCTGCATCTACTGGTAGTGGGCGATTCGGCAACTGGCTGAAAAATCTGGTAGATTGGAATCTCAGTCGCTCAAGATTTTGGGGCACCCCCTTACCAATCTGGAGAACGGAAGATGGTACCGAGGAGTGTTGCATAGGTTCGTTTGAAGAATTGAAACAAGCAGTTGAAGAATCTGTGTCAAAGGGTTTTATGAAGGAATCTCTAACTGATGACTTTGATTTTCACCGCCCATATGTTGATGAGGTGATATTGGTGAGCTCACAAGGCCATAAAATGTTCAGGGAACCGGACCTTATTGATGTTTGGTTTGACTCCGGAGCTATGCCCTATGCACAGTGGCACTTTCCTTTTGAAAATAAAGAAAAATTCAAAGCGGCATTTCCAGCTGATTATATTGCGGAAGGCGTTGACCAGACCCGTGGTTGGTTTTTCACTTTACACGCCATTGCCGGAATGTTGTTTGATTCTGTGGCATTTAAAAACGTGATTTCAAATGGCCTGGTATTGGATAAAAACGGCAATAAGATGTCCAAACGGTTAGGAAATACCATAGATCCTTTCAAAACCATTGACGAGTTTGGGGCTGATGCAACCCGATGGTATATGATCACTAACGCCAATCCCTGGGATAATCTAAAGTTTGATATATCAGGGGTCCAGGAAACCCAGAGAAGATTTTTCGGGACCTTACAAAACACCTATGCTTTTTTTGCATTGTACGCCAATATTGACGGCTTTATATTCTCTCAGGATGATGTTGATTGGGAACATCTAAAAGAAAGTGACCGCTGGATAATATCAAGGTTAAATAGCCTGATAAAAGAGGTGGACAAAGCTTATGGCGACTACGAGCCGACTAAAGCTACCAGGGCTATCCAGGATTTTGTGGTTGCAGATCTGAGCAACTGGTACGTGAGGTTGAATCGCAAGCGTTTTTGGAACCCCGCTTCGCTGGAATCAGCCGCTAGCATGGACAAAGTAGCAGCATACCAAACCCTGTACCATTGTCTGAAGGTAATAGCAAAGCTTTCAGCTTCAGTGGCCCCATTCTATTCTGATCATCTGTACCGTGACTTGAATACTGTAAGCGGAAAGGAAGTTCATGAATCAGTGCATTTGAGTAGCTTCCCGGTCACAGACAGCAATAAAATTGACCAGGAATTGGAGGAAAGAATGCACCTGGCACAGGATATAAGTTCATTGGTGCACAGCCTGCGTAAAAAACATCGAATTAAGGTACGACAACCTTTGACTAAAGTACTAATTCCCATCCTCAGGGAGAAAACTCGCCATCAGATCCAATCTGTGGAGGAATTAATCAAATGGGAGGTTAATGTTAAGGAAGTTAAATACGTGGATGACACTTCTGGTATTCTGGTAAAAAAAGCAAAGCCCAATTTCAGAAGACTGGGTAAAAAGTATGGCCCTCTCATGAAGGAATTGAGTAATAAGATACAGCATTTCCATCATGACGAAATCAAGGTATTGGAACAGGGAAGTCAACTTGAGCTCCACATAAGCAATCAAACAGTATACTTGACTGCGGATGACGTCGAGATCATTTCTGAGGACATTCCAGGTTGGTCCGTAGCAAATGAAGGGTCACTGACCGTGGCGTTGGATATTACCATAACCGAGGATCTTAGAAAAGAAGGTATCGCACGGGACGTGATCAATAGGGTTCAGAACTTAAGGAAGGAAATGGGATTGGAAGTTCAAGACAAGATTAATATTGTTTTTGAAAAGAACAATCACCTGGTAAATAAGGCCTTGGAGGCTAATCAGAAATATATTTGTCAGGAAACTCAAGCGCTATCGCTGGAATTTCAGGAACAGTTGAAAGACGGGAAACTGTTGGAAATGGACGATATAAAACTAAAGGTTAAAATTGAAGTTTGACCATTGATGGAACATATCAAATACTATATTATAAGCTTATTCATCGTTTTGGTAGATCAAATATCAAAACTAATGGTCCATCTAAATATGGATCTGGGGGAAGAAATTGAAGTAATTGGAGATTGGTTTAGGTTACACTATGTACTGAACCCGGGCATTGCTTTTGGAATACAATTCGATTTCATCTACGGTAAACTATTGCTGAGTATTTTCCGGATTTTGGCGGCAGTAGGTATTGCATACTATCTCTACTTCCTGGCCAGGAGAAAAACCCATAGTTCTATGTTGATCTCTCTGTCATTGATTCTGGCAGGTGCTCTGGGCAACGTGATTGACAGCACTTTCTATGGCGTTATACTTGATAATGCCCCTGGCAATGCAGTTTTTCCCTGGTTTCATGGGCAGGTGATTGACATGTTTTATTTCCCATTGTACCACGGGACCTTTCCAGAATGGCTTCCGGTTTGGGGCAGCCAGGCCTTTCAGTTTTTTAGGCCGGTGTTTAATATAGCGGATGCCAGTATATTCATTGGAGTCTTATTTATATTAGTTTTGCAGAAACGCTTCGTTTTGACCGATCCATCTTCCCATGGTGAGGTAGTGTTTAAAACCAGGTCCCTTTGAAATACACAAAATATTTACTGATCTCAGTATTAGTGATAATTCTTGACCAGTCAGTTAAGATGGCAGTACATTCCAACATGGCGCTGAACACGGAGTTTTCTGTGCTGGGTGATTGGTTTCGTATCCACTATATACTTAACAGTGGTATGGCATTTGGGCTTAAGGTTGATTGGGAATACGGCAAGTTGCTATTGACAGTCTTTCGTTTGTTCGCCATGGTAGGGATTGGTTACTACCTGATCACACTGGTCAAAAGACAAGTGCCCCAAGGCTTATGTTTGTCTATAGCTTTAATACTTGGCGGTGCCGTGGGCAACCTGATAGACAGTGTATTTTATGGGGTTTTCCTCAATAACGCCCCGTTGGATGCAGTCACTCCCTGGTTTCATGGACAGGTAATTGACATGCTCTATTTTCCACTCATCCAAACCACTTTTCCAAGTTGGATACCTCTTTGGGGTGGTCAAAGCTTTGAATTTTTTCGACCGATCTTTAATTTGGCTGATGCCTCAATTTTTATAGGTGTCGTGTTAATCCTTATCCGTCAAAAACATTTTTTTCCAGACAAAAAAGCTCAACCGAACTGACTAAGCCTAAAATAGGTTGCCTTTTTTCCAAACACAAACAAAGATGGAAAATAGAACAACACGAAAAGTATTTGACTTGGAGTTAA
>QIEB01000616.1 GCA_003229495.1 Flammeovirgaceae bacterium | reverse complement strand
AGGCTCTTCGGTGTCCAAACATTCACGTAGATTAATTGATCACCTTTGCCATAACCGTTTAGATCTTTGATGCCTTTTCCTCTAAGCCTCAATATCTTGCCACTTTGGGTTCCAGGTTCAAGTTTAATCTTAACCTTACCATCAATGGTGGGTACTTCCAGTGAGGTTCCCAGTGCCGCATCAATAAAATTTACATATAGATCAAAGATAACGTTGTTGCCATCGCGTTTGAGCAGTTCGTGCTCCTTTTCTTCAATTAGAATTAATAGATCCCCAGCTACACCTCCCATGGGGGCTTCATTCCCTTTTCCAGACATGCTCAACTGCATGCCATCACTGACACCAGTAGGGATTTTTATTTCTATCACTTCTTCTTTTGGTTCTAATCCAGTCCTATCAACACCGGCAGGTCGATGATCAAGAATTTGTCCAGATCCATGACATGCAGGACAGGTGTTAGTACTCATCATTTGTCCAAGCATAGTATTTACTACTTTTCTTACCTGGCCTGATCCTCCACAGGTTGAGCAGCTTTTAAAAGTGATTCCCTTTGCTGCGATCAACCGGTTAACTTTGATTTTTTTTGTAACACCATTTGCAATCTCTTCCAGGTCGAGCTTAAGTTTGATCCTTAGATTGGATCCTTTCCGAACTCTTGATCTTCCTCCACCAAAAAAGCTGTCAAAAGGGCTTCCACCGCTAAAAATATCTCCGAATTGGCTAAAAATGTCGTCCATGGACATGCCACCTCCACTGAAACCTCCTCCGTTCATTCCCTGATGACCGAAGCGATCATATCGTTGCTTCTTATCAGGGTCCCGTAATATCTCGTAGGCTTCGGCGGCTTCTTTAAATTTCTCCTCTGCTGACGGATCGTCCGGGTTTTTATCCGGATGATATTTTATGGCCACTTTCCGATAGGCCTTTTTAATATCATTAGTTCCAGCGGATTTGTCAACACCCAGTACTTCGTAATAATCTCTTTTCGCCATCTTTTCAGGTTCCAATTACAACTTTTGCATATCGTATCACTTTGCTATTAAGATAGTATCCTTTTTCTACTACATGAACGATTCGGTTTTTTAGTTTTTTCTTGGGAGCGGGAATCTGTGAAATTGCCTCGTGAACTTCGGCATCAAAACTTTTACCTTCAAGGTCCTCCATTGGCTTCAGACCATTGCTTTTCAGCTCCTTTAGCAGCTTCTGGTATATAAGATTCATCCCCTCCCACTCAATATTTGACTTTGCCTTTTCAGCAGCCTCTCTGGCCCTTTCAAAGTCGTCAAGAACTGGTAGCAAAGCAATCATCAAATCAGCACTGGCAAAGCTTATTAATTCCAGCCTTTCTTTGGCGGTCCTACGTCGAAAATTTTCGAATTCAGAATACAACCTTAAATGCTTGTCCTTAGACTCAGCCAATTCAAAAGTTAGTTTTTCTATATCTGTTTGTTCATTCTCTGTTGTCTCTTCAGGCCCTTCACTACCTTCGTTTACCTCTGGTTGATGGTTTTCATTGGTTTTTTCCGAATTATTATCTGTCTGGTTAGGCACCTCGGCACCGTCAATCGGTTCTTCTTTCATTTTTTCGCTTAAATTCAAAGATTCTTACTTTCTTGACACAATTTTTTTGCCAAACCTCTAATTATGACATAATGACACTTTTTAAGGAGGTATCTTAGTGTAGTGCGTTCCAGATCATGTCATTGAGCTGCTCCAAACCTTGATTTAATACCGAGGATATAAAAACATATGGTAAAGGCAGTGACAGTTCTTCAGTAATCTCATTACGGAGTTCTTCATCCAGTAGATCACTTTTAGTAATTGCAAGTAGGCGTTTTTTGTCCAAAAGTTCCGGATTGTATCGCTGAAGCTCTTGCAGAAGTACCGTAAATTCATTTACAATGTCGGGAGAGTCAGCTGGTATGATAAATAACAGCACACTGTTCCGTTCGATATGCCTAAGAAATCGAAGTCCTAAGCCTTTACCTTCTGAAGCGCCCTCGATTATACCAGGAATGTCGGCCATTACAAACGATCTATGATCTCGATAAGCAACCACTCCCAAATTGGGCACTAGTGTAGTAAAAGGATAGTCTGCGATTTCCGGTTTGGCAGCAGTAATAGTGGATAATAAAGTGGATTTCCCAGCATTTGGGAATCCCACCAATCCGACATCAGCAAGTAACTTCAGTTCAAGAATTACCCACTCTTCTTTGCCAGATTCCCCTGGCTGTGCGTATCTTGGCGACTGATTGGTAGAGGATTTAAAATGTATATTTCCCAGACCTCCACGGCCTCCTGAATTAATAACATGTTGTTTACCTGGTTCTGTAATTTCGGCAATTGTCGCACCAGTTTCAGCTGATTTGGCCACAGTACCGAGTGGTACCTGCAGGATTATGTCTTTCCCCTGAGCACCTGTTTTCCCGCTACCAGCTCCTGGCCCTCCATTTCTGGCGATAGCATGTTTTTTATAGCGTAGGTGTAGCAAGGTCCACAGTTGCCGATTACCCTCCAATATAATATTGCCTCCTCTTCCACCGTCCCCACCGTCCGGTCCACCTTTCGGGACATGCTTTTCTCTCCGGAAGTGTGCCGAACCTGCTCCACCAGCACCGGAGCGGGTACAGACTTTTACGTGATCAATAAAATTAGAGGAAGCCACAATATCAGAACATTATGACGATTCATAGAGGGGATCGAGAACAGTGCAAACCTTACTGAAGATCTCATCCATGGATCCAACACCGTCAATAGTGACAAGTTTTTCCTGTTGATTATAGTACGAGGCCACCGGCAGGGTCTTGTCCTTATACTCGGTAATTCTGGTCTGAATTTTTCCCTCATCTTGGTCGTCGGTTCTCCCAGATATTTTTGCCCTGAGACGCAACCGGCTCTTGAGTTCATCTTCCGGTACTTTCAGCAAGATCATTACCGAAATAGATCCTTTAGCCAATTTCAGCAACTTATCAAGAACCTTGGCTTGAAGTACTGTTCTTGGAAAACCGTCAAAAATGAATCCATTGGTGTCAGCTGTGCTATTGATCTTTTCTTCAACCATACCAATAACAATTTCATCGGGAACCAGCTTTCCATGATCCATATATCTTTGCGCCTCCAGGCCCAGTACTGTACCCTCACCCAGGTGCTTCCGAAAAAGATCTCCCGTGGAAATGTGGGTTAAGTGGTATCGACTGATTACACGTTCACTTTGTGTACCTTTACCTGCACCTGGCGGTCCGAAAAGCACTATATTTAATAGTTTTTGCATTGCAATCGTTCATGGCATTTATAACTCCTTTATTTGATAAATATCTTTTAAATTTCTGCCCTGACCGTTATAATCAAGGCCATATCCAATCACAAATTTGTGTGGGATATTGAAACCAACATATTTAAGTGGTATGTTTTTATTGAACACCTCAGGCTTTAACAATAATGTGGCAATTTCCAGCGACCGCGGTTCAAGTTCCTGTAACTTTTTGACAACATGGGTGATGGTTTCACCGGTATCAATTATATCCTCAATAATGATGATGTCTTTGTCTTTAATGTTCTCCTTAAGTCCGATTAGTTCCTTGATGTTGTCGGTACTGGTGGTACCCTGATATGAAGAAATCTTAATAAATGAAATTTCAACAGGTAATGCAATCCCCTTCAATGAAAACTCCATTGAGAACTCCTAGAAATAATGGTGTTTTATCAGCATAGTCGAGATTGATCCGATCAGCAATTTGCTTGGTTCTTTCTATAATACTTTCGTAGCTGATATATGTTTCAAATTCCTTGCCGTGAACGATCATGATCTGGGGATATTTCCGGTCTATATGGCTGGCAAATATAGGGATTATATGAAAACAATGCACATTTGTAATCGCACCGAAATCTATCTAGCTTACAAAGTGGGCGATTCGATATTCTACAGCAGGGGCATGACTTCCAAACGATTAGTTTAATAACTCAATATTGGACAGATTCCTGAAAATTCTTACATAGTTGGTTACCCAGGGTTCGATTTGAGTATTTAGCTTTAGTACTATCAATGAGCCCTGTTAGGGGGCCCTCATTACAAAAACTGAATTCAAGGCAAAAAAAGGGATTTAATTATTACTTTTATCAAAAAATTCTCAAAAAGAAATTCAACCCTGATTGGTTAAAAGATTATGCAGCAGAGTATCTTTGTCTTGAACGCTGTAAATTCCATAGCCAATCAAATTTTTTTAGAGCTCCGTGAAAGAGAATTCCAATTGAACAAGGGACAGTTTAGAAGGAACCTGGTAAAATTGGGACAGATAATGGCGTATGAATTATCCAAAGGCCTAGAGTATAAACCAATTAAAATTGACACGGTACTGGGACGGAGCTCCATCAATGTGATACAGGAACAGCCAGTTTTATTTACTATAATTCGAGCCGGGTTACCCTTTTTAGAAGGCTTTCAAGTATTTTTTGATCAGTCTGATTGCGGATTCATAGGAGCTCACCGGATAGAAGGAAAGAAAGAGGATATTGAGGTAGCATTGGGATATCATTCCATTGCACCATTTGATGGCAAAGATTTGGTGGTGGTGGACCCAATGCTGGCTACTGGTAAATCAATTATAGCTTCTTTGGAGTTAATCCTAGAAAAGTGTACTCCGAAAATGCTCCATTTGGTATTCGCCATTGCGTCACCTGAGGGGATTGAGAATCTTAAGCAATCAATCAAAGTGCCATATAAATTATGGGTGGGTGCGGTGGACGAAGGCTTGAATCAGAAAGGTTATATTATACCCGGGTTGGGCGACGCCGGAGACTTACTGTTTGGAAATAAAATTTGAATAAACAGCTGTATGGCTTATCACCTGCTTTATCTTTTTGCCGGACTCTTTTTACTGGTCTTGGGAGGGAATTTTTTAGTTAAGGGTTCTGCAAATTTAGCTTTGCGCATGAGAATTTCCCCGCTGGTGGTGGGACTAACAATTGTAGCGTTTGGCACTAGTTCGCCTGAGCTTCTTGTAAGTATAAATGCTGCACTTTCCGGTAGTCCGGATTTGACCATGGGTAATGTTATCGGTTCCAATATCTGTAATCTGGCCCTGGTGCTGGGAGTGGCGGCCATAATACGACCAATAGAAGTGAACTCCGATAGCATTAAGATAGATTGGCCTATGACCATGGGGAGCTCTGTCTTATTATATTTTTTGGTCAGGGAAGGATTGCTCAAATCGTTTGAGGGTGTGTTATTCATTACCTTACTAATTGGATATACTGCTTTTGTAATAGTCAAATCCAGAAAAGAGAATAATAAAATCAGTCGCGAAGACTACAAAGAGTCATCAAAGTACTCCAGCCGGAAACTTTTATATAAGGATATCGTTTTAATAATACTCGGGTGCTTCGGGCTATATTATGGGTCCGATTGGTTTGTAGAGGCAGGGAAGCATTTGGCACTTCACTTTGGCGTTAGTGAAAGAGTGATAGGTATTACCGTGTTGGCACTGGGTACAAGTTTACCTGAACTGGTCACTGCTTCAATTGCGTCTTTCAAAGATCAAACAGATTTAGCTCTGGGAAACTTGATGGGGTCAAATATTTTCAACATCCTGTCAATTTTAGGAATTACCAGCATAATCAAGGAAATCGAGGTGAGTGATATATTTCTAAACGTCGATATGATTTGGATGCTGGGGGTTACTTTATTAATCCTGCCAATGATGGTCCATCAAAGACAGATCGGCAGATACGAAGGGTTCGTATTATTATTGATATATGGTTTCTATACCTTTAAAGTGTTAAGCACAAGTGTTCATGTTCTCTGATATTATAAAATACATTTCGGTATATCTGCTTGGTATGACAAAGTTCATGGTTGGACCTCCAATAGGTGTGGCTATTGGCATGCCTACAATTTGGACGGTAGTATTTAGTGTTTTAGGCATGATGACCAGTGTGTTGATATTTTCTCTCATAGGTGAACACACCGGATATCCACGGATAACTCGTTTGATAAATTATGTCAAAGATAAGAGGGGCATCAATAAGCACTTCATGTACCTTTGGAAGAAGTTTGGAGTAATTGGTGTTACATTCCTGACCCCGGTCTTGTTTACTCCCATCATCGGTACTATTTTGGTCACAGCCATGGGCAGCCCCAGGGGGAAAGTTTTAATCTACATGTTCTTTAGTGCGATTTTTTGGTCCATAACCTTGAGTAAAATCGCCAAGGTGGTGGTTTAATCCGGCAGGATGTCAATGTCCTTAATCAATATTTTTTCAGCAATTTTTTTTCCGGTAGCAGTAGCTGCCAACCCTCCCAGTGCTGTTTCTTTGTAGCGATCTTCCAAGCTTTGCCCTACTTCTCCCAGTGCCTGTACACACTCGTCAACGGGTATAATGCCACTGACATTAGCAATTGCCATTTGAGCTGAGGAATAGGCTATTGCTGACGCACTGGCATTTCGCACGATGCAGGGAACTTCCACTAATCCAGCTACTGGATCACACACCAGGCCCAGCATACACTGAATGGTTATACCAACGGCATTGAAAACCTGGTCCACAGAGCCTTCCAAGGCATAAACAATGGCCCCTGCAGCCATGGCCGCGGCACTACCGGTTTCCGCCTGACAACCTCCAACGGCGCCAGCTAATGAAGCATTTTGTTCAATGATTAGTGCAATACCAGCAGCAACCAGCAAGCATTCCAAAATCTTCTTATCTTCAAAATGGTGGATTTCTTGCAAGGTAACCAAGGTGCCCGGTAAAATCCCTGAAGCTCCTGCAGTAGGAGCGGCTACTACCCGTCCCATACATGAGTTGACCTCTTTGGCTGCAAGAGCCCTGGCCACTAATTTCTGGAAGGTATCAGAAAGTACTGGAGTAGGGTGCTGATATACTTTTTTCCCTGCGTTTTCTATCATGCCCGATTTGGTACTCATCTCTTCTTCAAGGCCGGTCTGAACGGCCTCCTTCATTACCCTGTAGGCACGTAAAAGCCCCTCCCATATCTCCTTTTCGTTGCCTCCTCTTTGCTCAATTTCATATTTAACTACCGGTTGATACAACGGCAATTGCTCTGCATCACAATGGGATTTCCAACTTTTGAAATCGTTGAACAGAAGACTCATAAATATTTGAATTGGTCGAATAAAGATACACAAATTCTGTATGGGAAATCAGCAGCCTCACCGGGACAGACTTTCCGTTGGTTTCCTTATTTCTGTTATCTTTGGCGCATGCAATTGAGCAACGATCTGATATTGAAAGCTGCTACTGGCCAGCCTGTTTCGCGCATCCCGGTTTGGTTGATGCGACAGGCAGGTCGTATTTTGCCGGAGTACAGAGCAGTTCGGGAGAAATTAAGTGGTTTCGTAGAATTGGTCCGAACCCCGCAATTAGCTGCTGAAGTTACCATTCAGCCGGTGGATATATTAAAGGTAGATGCGGCGATTATTTTTTCGGATATTTTGGTGGTCCCTGAAGCAATGGGACTCCCTTATGAACTAGTGGAAAACAAAGGACCCTTTTTCCCTCGAACCATAGGTTCAATTGAAGATCTGAACCGCTTGAAAATTGCCGATCCTGAATCCGATCTGCATTACGTAACAGAGGCAATCAGACTGACAAAACAAGAACTTAATAACCGGGTACCGTTAATCGGGTTTGCAGGGGCTCCCTGGACAGTTTTTGCCTACATGGTGGAAGGCTCGGGTAGTAAAACTTTTTCTAAAGCCAGACGGATGCTGTATCAAGAACCAAAACTGTCTCATGCCCTTCTGGAGAAGATTACTGCGAGCACCATTGCATACTTAAAGGCACAAATTAAGGCCGGCGTTGATCTGTTACAGATTTTCGATTCTTGGGCCGGTATACTTCCGAAAGAGCAATATATGACATTCTCACTGCCATACATTCAAAAAATTTGCAGGGCTATTGAGCGGACGCCTGTTACGGTATTCGCCAAAGGAGCACAATTCGCCCTACCCGAACTGGGACAGCTGACTTGCGAAACCATCGGACTGGACTGGCAGATGGACATAAAAAAAACACGTCGAATAGTGGGACCGGATAAAACTTTACAAGGGAACCTGGATCCTTGTGTGTTGTATGCATCATTTTCCGATATCACAAAACACACCAAAAAAATGATTCGGGAGTTTGGATCTCAGCGATACATCGCCAATTTGGGGCATGGAGTTTATCCTGACACCAAGGTAGACGCTGTAAGATGTTTCATTGATACCGTGAAAGAGTATGGGAATGGGGGAACAATAGAACAATAGAACAATAGAGCAATAGAACAATAGAGCAATAGAACAATAGAGCAGTAGAACAGTAGAACAGTAGAACAGTAGAACAATTGAACAATAGATTAACGATTTGCGAGATGTTTCTTACAAAGGTCCTTGAGTATGCTCAATCAACTCATAATCCATCATTTATAATTCATAACTCTCTGCAACTAGGAAAGTCGGGCCAGTACTTCTTTCATTTGACTGATTGCCTTTCTTAGATTTTCTTCAGAAGCGGCATAACTAATGCGCACACAATTGGGAGCTCCAAAGGCGGCACCGGTAACCAGGGCCACATGAGCTTCGTCTAATATATACATACAAAAATCATCTGAATTTTGTATGGAAGTAGTGCCGTCGCTTTTACCAAAGTACTCGCTGACATCAGGGAAGAAATAAAAAGCTCCCTGCGGCAAAAGGGTTCGAATGCCAGGAATTTCCCCGAGAAGTCCCATTACTAAGTCCCTTCTTCTAAGATATTCATCTGCCATGGCAAAAGTAGGACCAAGGTCTTCGTTCAATGCTGTCAAGGCTGCCCGCTGAGCTATAGAGCAATTAGCTGAGGTGATCTGACCTTGCATTTTGGAGCATGCTTTAGCAATCCACTTTGGAGCGGCAATATAACCTACCCTCCATCCGGTCATGGCAAATCCTTTGGCAAAGCCATTTACCGTGATTGTTTGGTCATACATTTCAGGGAACGAAGCCATACTGACGTGTTCTCCGGTATAATTAATATGCTCATATATCTCGTCGGCGATTACATATATATCAGGATGCCTAGACAAAACGGCTGCTATTTCTGCCATTTCCTGTCTGGTGAAAACGCTTCCGGTAGGGTTTGACGGAGATGAGTAAATTACCACCTTTGTTTTAGGTGTGATAGCCGCTTCAAGTTGCTGAGCGCTGGCCTTAAAGTCGTTATCAATTCCACCCTCAAGATATACCGGGACCCCTTCCGCAAGTTGAACGATTGCCGCATAGCTTACCCAATAGGGCGTGTACACGATCACCTCATCACCCGGATCTACCAGGCTGTACATAGCATTAGCTATAGACTGCTTTGCTCCATTTGAAACCACAATCTGGTCGGGAGCGTATTCAACGGAGTTTTCTTTTAGTAGCTTGGCACAAATAGCTTCTCTCAAATCCAGATACCCATTTACGGGAGGATAACTAAAATATTTGCCCTCGTCTATTGCGTTTTTTGCTCCTTCACAAATATGGGCTGGGGTTTTAAAATCAGGCTCACCCAGGCTTAATGCTATAACTTCAATACCCTGAGAGCGATATTCTCTGGCCTTGGCAGCCATCGCTAAAGTGGCAGATTCAGCAAGATTACTGATCCTTTGGGAAATTTGATTTGTGGTTGCTACTGTACTACTCATAGTTCTTATTTATTAAAATTCAAAAGTAACTATAAACCTTGGCAGATACCAAAGTGTGTGAGGAAAATTATTCAAATACCATACTAGTGTTCCACCTCAATAATACGTCTCCGTAAAATACTATTGCCCAGAGTGATTTCGTCTGTGTACTCCAGTTCTGCCCCAATTGGCACTCCCCGGGCAATAGCGCTGACCTTCACCTGATGAGGCTGAAGCTTTTTGGTAAGGTAGAAGGCGGTAGTATCACCTTCCATGGTTGGATTCAACGCTAAAATGATTTCATTAACTTTCGGTTCAGAACATGCTACCCTATCGATTAACGAATTAATATTAAGTTCATCCGGCCCGATGCCATCAATAGGAGAAATGATTCCTCCTAATATATGATAACACCCACTGTACTGACCGGTATTTTCAATAGCTAAAACATCCGGGAGGTCCGCAACCACACAGATTAATTGATGATCCCTACGTGGATTGGCGCAAATATTGCATTGAGGACCATCTGAAATATTGTGGCAATTTTCACAATACTGAATATCACGACGTAAATTGGTAATGCTGTCAGCCAGAGACTCACTTACAGAAACTTCATTTTTCAATAAATGAAGAACCAGTCTTAAGGCGGTTTTTTTGCCTATGCCAGGTAACTTAGAAACTTCTTCAACGGCATTCTCAATAAGGCGGGAAGGAAACTGCATGAAATTAGAAAAGGTAGTTCACGGCTAAAGTACCTTGGCATCTATACCTACATCACAAATAGCCTCTTTCATGGGCTTGAGCTTAGTAACCGGGCCTTTTTTTACTGAGCATTTACCTTGATGATGGATAATTAGAGTACATTGTTCAGCCTGCTCAGCAGAGTGTCTACATACCCGGATCAAAGTTTCAATAACGTGCTCAAATGTGTTATAATCGTCATTGAAAATGACCAGATCCTTTGGCTTATCCTTCTCTTCAAGAACATCAACTAATTCCTCTTCTTGATATTGGTATGGCATAGCTTTATTCAACAGTAATGGTAAAAGTAAAAAAAAATAGACAATTTTAGGTGCTCACGGTACTCCAATGTTATATTTTGTGAGTCATTAAAACCATTCTATGAGTTCATCACTGGTTCTTTCGGTAATATCCGGATATTTCTTTTTGCTGATTCTCATTTCCTATTTCACCTCTCGTAACGCAGACAATAAGACTTTTTTTACCGCCAATAAACAATCACCCTGGTACCTGGTGGCATTTGGAATGATCGGAGCTTCCCTATCGGGAGTTACCTTTATCTCGGTTCCCGGCTGGGTAGCTGATAGCCAGTTTTCCTATATGCAGATGGTATTTGGTTACCTGGTTGGCTACCTGGTGATTGCCGGTATATTATTGCCATTGTATTATCGTCTTAATCTGACCTCCATCTATAGTTATCTGGAAACCAGGTTCGGGTTTTGGTCCTATAAAACAGGTGCCATATTTTTTCTAATTTCCAGAACTATCGGCGCGTCTTTCCGGCTGTTTTTGGTGGCAGGTGTGTTACAGTTGGCCCTGTTCGAAGAATGGGGAGTGCCCTTCGAAATCACTGTGCTGATTACCATTGTCTTAATCTACATCTACACCTTTAAGGGTGGCATCAAAACCATCGTGTGGACTGATACTCTACAAACGTTATTTATGCTGATGTCGGTGGTTATCAGTATTTCACTGGTTGCTGGTAGTCTCAAGCTAAACTGGAGTGATTTGGTTCAAACGGTAAATGACAGCCAATACTCACAGGTGTTCTTCTGGGATTTTCAGAGTGGGCAGAATTTTTTCAAACAGTTTATTTCAGGTGCGTTCATTGCGATCGTCATGACAGGATTGGATCAGGACATGATGCAAAAAAATCTAACCTGCCGGACCTTGAAGGACTCCCAGAAAAACATGATATGGTTTAGCGTGGTATTAATAGGCGTAAACCTGTTGTTCCTGTTTTTAGGCGCTCTGCTTTACATATATGCTGAGAATCAGGGAATCCAGCTACCTGCCAGTACGGATGATCTTTATCCGCTGCTGGCTTTAAAACATTTCGATGTGGTGGCAGGCGTAGTGTTTCTACTGGGAATTACTGCGGCGGCCTACAGCAGTGCAGATTCAGCACTAACAGCACTGACCACCTCATTTTGCGTGGATTTTTTAAATTTTGGAAAAGAAGGCAAAGAGGGTCAAAAAAGAACACGAATGATGGTCCATGTAGGATTTTCGGTACTAATTTTCATAGTGATTGTGATTTTCAAAGCGATAAACAATAGCGCAGTAATCAGTGCAGTTTTCACGGTGGCGGGTTATACCTACGGTCCTCTTTTAGGGCTTTATCTTTGGACTATTTACCAAACGGGGAGTTAATGATAAATGGGTGTTGCCGTTATGTATATTGGCCCCCGTAGGCTCCTATATAATTGATACTATTGCTAGTAATCTGGGGTTTGAGTTGGGATTCTTTATTTTGATCGTGAATGGATTGCTGACGTTTTTAGGGCTTTGGATAATTTCCTCACCAAAAGAGTTAACCACTCGGCCCGCCAATTGACAAATTTAGTAATTCGTAATTCACAACAGCTCTTTCATGGGGTCCCAAAACAGCTCCTCAAACTCCACGACCTGATCATTTTCCACCCGGACTCCTTCGGCTTCAAGCAACTCCTGCATTCGTTGTGGGTGACTAAAATGATTTTTCCCCGTAAGCAGCCCCTTATGGTTAACCACACGATGTGCGGACACTTCAGGATCTGATCCCGCTCCATTCATGGCCCACCCCACCATACGTGCACTGCTTTTCGCTCCCAGATAAGTGCCAATAGCTCCATAGCTGGTAACTCTTCCCCGGGGTATCAGTTTAGCTACATCGTAAACGTTATTGGTCCATGGTGCTGGAAAATGTAATAATCTCGGAAGATTTGCACTTGATAGCCCAAGCTACTACTTTTTGGAAGGATCATTAAAGTTTCATAAAGCCACAATGATTTAAGTACTATTATGTTTCATGATTAGTTACATTATATGTTTCTCACAAGGTATATATACGTTGGATAGGAACTCATGCGGAGTATGACAAAATAGAGGCTAAGAATTTTTAAGAAAATGAAAACAGTTAAGACAAAAAAACAATACCAGGAAGCTCTAAATATAATTGATAAGCTAATGGTAAAAATTGGTGATAACCACCGCTATGACAATCCTGATTTTGTAATGATGGACAGACTTTCCGACTTAGTGGCTGATTATGAGGATAAGCATTTTAATATTGAAATTCCGACATTAATAGATACTATTAAGTTAAGGATGTACGAAATGGGTTTAAGGCAGTCCGATTTAGCAAAGAAACTTGGAGTACCAAAAGCTAGAATTAGTGAATACCTGAGGGGGAAACGAGATATTACTTTGGATGTTGCACGAAAATTACATAGTCAGCTTAATATAGATGGTGATATAATCCTTCAATAATTGTCATAAAACACGATTTCCATAAAGCCTCAATTGGTGATCCAGGTTACTACTACCGTCCATAATCACCTAACACTTAAAAAGATAAGCGCTTTTAATGATTCGATACCACTAACCGAAAAGTAACCTACCGTGGAGGTCAGAAACATTATACCAGGCGACCAAAACATGAATTTATAACATCCCACAAGGCGGTAAATTCATTTATACTCATTGCTGTGAGCGGGGCAGGGCATATCCCCATGGTAGTTGCTCAAATCACTGGAAAAACCGACCAGGTCATCCTTGATCACTATCTAGGCATCGACGAAAGCATCATTCAGAGGGAAATGAAACGGGCTTTTGGTGGGTCCCCAAATTATCTGTTGAATAAGTTCACTGAATTCATGAAGCACTATTACGGTGTGGAGGTAGGAACTATTGAAGTCGAAATGAAAAGGGTATTTGGTTGACATATTTGTTAAATTTATCAAATTGTCACCATTTATAAACCAAAGATAACTTTGCTAAAACCGGTTCTCTATCTCATATGGACATTTGCGTTTCCGATCGACTACGCAAAGGAAATCATAGACTTATACATAGATTCACAATAAGCCCCGCCACATTCCCATGACAGGGCTTTTGGCAATACAAAATTTAAGGTTTCATAAAAAAACCGTAAATGTTTATTTATTACGGTATTAAAGTGTGCGCATGAGAGGATTCGAACCTCCACGCCCGAGAGCACTGCCTCCTGAAGACAGCGTGTCTACCAGTTTCACCACATGCGCATATGAGTATTTTCGTGGCATAAAATTAACTTTTTTCTTTTATAAAGCATGAATATAAACAAATCCATACCTTGTAATTTATCATTCCGGTCAACTCAAATCTCTCACTATTAATATTTAAACCTATTTTTTATTCAGCATTATTTCACCGAAATTATTGCTGGCAAACCTCACCGGAATAATCTCATCATGAAGCAAAGGTCCAGGCTGAAAATCTACCCTTTGACTGTGTACTTGACTGTAACAGGTTACCTTATAACCTTCTCCTGCACTGACCAGCAAGATGATCCCAGGAAGGATGATTATATTTTATCTATTTCGGCCCTGCCAGAATACGAGAGAAATATTGATCATGCGGGATTGATTGGTATTACCATGAAGTGGGAGGAAGACTGGCAGCTGCGCGATCGTGCTACTGGGATCTACCGTACCTCTTGCTTCAGTTGCCACGGTAACAACGAACAGCCAGGGTCCCTGCCGAACTCCAACAAGTTTTGGAAGGACACCTTTAAATCCATATTCTATGTACCAGACTGTAACTCTCGGATTTGGGCAAATGCCTCCCCATCCTCATCTGGTACCGAGTCAGAAATATGAAGTAATTGCATTCATAAGGGAAGAACTGATTAAGATCAATAACTCCAAAGAGTATTTTGAAGTGGACTCTTCGTATCTGGCCAGTCTTCCCCAGGGAGAAAGTGAAGGTCCACTTCCCCAACCATATCATCCTTGGTCCGATATGGACTATGGCAACTGGTTGATCAGATGCTATGAAATGGCCGATTCAGATGATCCACCTAAGATAATCTCAACTAAGGGTTCCCCTCTGCCCAATGAGGACTATAGCCAAGTCAATTTTGCATACAAAGGTATAGCGATACGCCTTGATGAAGGAGAGGGAGGCATTGCAGCAGGGACCGCCTTTGCACTTTTTGATCACGATCTCCTTCGTTTTGTAGGAGCGTGGACAGGCAGAGGATTTATTGACTGGGAAGAGATCCTGCTCAATGACCAACACAATACTTACCCGCGAACTGTTGGTCAGCGCCAATTTGCCAATCCCATA
>QIEB01000053.1 GCA_003229495.1 Flammeovirgaceae bacterium | reverse complement strand
GTAAGGGTAATGATAATATCTTTATCAAGCAGTAGATCCTGAGCATGAAGATCCAATGAATTACCATATACTAAAAGTGTAATAACTACTATTAAAGGTTTGATTTTCATGACTTTATTATTTATTCGTAGGTTTTAACATCTCTGAATGAAAACCCTGAAATGACTATCTATCACCTCCAGAGCCTTACAAACTGTAAATCCGGTCCGCATTCATATTATATATTTGTAATAATTCGTGGTTTGAAAATCCTTTGGTCAATTTTTCAAACGCCGTCGACCAGCTCAAATATGATCCGGCAAGCAGCACCACCGGCCAGTCTCCGCCGTACATCAATCTTTCTATTCCAAATGATTCCACTACATGCATAAAATAGGGCTCCAATAAGCTCGATGTCCAGTCCTTTCCAGATTTGGTGATGATTCCGGAAACTTTGCAAAAAACGTTGGGCATTTCTGCCATTTTCTTTATTCCGCTTTTCCATATTTCCATCTCTCTGCCTTTTATATCCGGATTGCCCATATGATCCAGGACAAAGGTATTCTCGGGGCATTTCCTAATCAATTTGATGGCATTTGTTAGTCGACGATAGGGAAGGTTCAAGTCAAAAGTAAGATCGACAGCAGCCAACAAATCCAATCCATTGATAAATTCGTCCGATTCATGAGCGTTTTCTGGAAATCCACTGCGAATTCCCTTTAGCAATTTTAGTTTGGTCAGTTTTTGGAGGTCGGAGAAAACGATCTGTCCTTGGTTTATGTCAAGGTTCGCGATGATTCCTTTTATGCTGGTATTCTTTTCAGCCAATGACGATACCCATATAGCTTCCTTGATTCCCAATCCAGTAGCGGCTCCACTTTCTACAAAAAGTATTTTACCAATATTCGACTTTTTGGATGCCTCTTGAAAGTCCTTCATCGAGAATGTTCTGTTAATTGTTGGTGCATTTTTCAACCAATGATAGTCAAATCGGTTAAGGTCGAAAAAGTGAACGTGTGTATCGGTCTTAGATATTTTTCTGAGATTAATTTCCGGTTCATTAGCCGCCTGTGCATAACAATCACCCAGTAAGAGTCCAGCAGTCCCTAGAATGCTCTTTTGGGTAAATTTTCGTCGGCCTATCTCTGACATTTTCATGCGGTCCTAAATTTCACCTACAATATCAGTTGTCACTAACTTCATGCCATGGAAAACGGTAAGAAGGTTTATTGGTAAATCGATCTACTCCAATCTCTAATAGAATGGTGGTAGCGGGTGGAAGTATTATTTTAACATACTTGCCGTTGATAATTTTCGATTGTTTTTCCTGCGTGACCCTTGCTGCGTCACTAACCGGATACAAGATGCTGGTAAACTGATGCTCTCCAAATGCACCCGCCTGGATGATTAGTTCCTTTTTTTCAACAGGATCCAAATTGACTAACCTAAGCGACACTTGATCTTGCCGGAGTTCTTCAACCAGCGCCGATACATCGGATGGTAACCCAGGCCGGTTATTCTCAATATCAAAGTACCGAACCACGGCACGGAGCAGGCCACCAAAGTATATGGTTTGAGGAGTTCCCATAGTTGTTTGCTGTAGGGCTTTAATAATCACTGGATTGTTTGGATAGGTATCGTCTTTATTTATTTCCGTGATAGCCCTTGGATCATTTCTCATGAATTCCATGCGTTTGGTCATTTCCTGAAAGTCCGCTCTAAGAGCTTCCAGGGGCCACCCGGAGTTCTTTCCAGCATAATACATCAACCTGGCATATTCACTTTTTCCCATGGTCCGATCACCCTGAATCATTTCCTGGCTCCAGTCAAATGGTTCCCCTGGTTTATACTCTAGAGAATCCAAATGGTCCAAGGTGTTTTGTCCCCAAATGCCTTCCATATTTAGGGGCCTGTATTTATGACCCTGGTGCACTGTTTCTATACGCTCCCAATCTTGTGCTTCCATCGAAGCATGCCACAAGTGAGCCAGGTCCCTGATCATCATGGGTCTGTAGCTGTGCCAGCCATCTGCATTCCTTCTATAAGGCACTAAGACCTGGCCTTCTGGTGTGGTGGTGGATCGCTTCATGAGCTGATCAATTTGTGACCGTAAAAGGTCCAGGTATTTCTTATCTCCTGATAGTAAATAAGCACATTCTGATGCAACATTTAAAGATGCAAACATCATCATTACCCCATACCTCCCATACCACCCGTAGAGCCCACCCCACCATTGTCCGTTTCTATATTCACCAATCTGGCCACTCAATCCAATATTATCAGGCAGTATGCCGCCGTTTTTCTCAATCCGCTCTAGCCAGGCATCAACATAGTCAAGGACCCACTGTTTGTATTTTTCCTCTCCGGTATAGAGGTATGCATTGGTGATTAATCCAGTTGAACTGAGGTTTACAGGTACGTCAGTCCGGGTAATTATGCTATCGTAAAGAGATTGAATCTCTGCTAATCTGGTGGGGGTTTCATGCCAGTCAGGTTCCAGGTGTTTTACTATGGGATATAGAGAAGCATGTCCGTATCTAAGGTTGTAAACAGCATCGGATGAAGCTCTGGGTCCGCGGCTTCCGGTAAATATTGAACGGATTAGTATCTTCTCCGGATCAAAATTTGAGGCTTCGGGGTCTTCCCCCAAATAAAACCCGGCAAATCGTTTTGACCTTGCAATATTTTCCGGAATGGTTGGATCCCCCAATGCGAGATTGTAAAACAAGGTCATCCCTTCACTGATGTGGAAAAAATCATCATCAGGTGGAAACTCTTTATATAATTTGTGAAAATAATCCCCCGAATCTGGCAGGTGCGGGGTACTGGTACGGGTGATTCCATTATATGCCATTAAAGAACGATGAAAAAATTTCTGGTTGGCCCCGATCATATAAAAATCAGGCCAATTATAGAACATTTCATAAAGGTCGTCATATGGCCCCTGGCTTATGGTGGTGCCGCCCTCATTCATGAACCGCTGCCAGTAAAAATCACCTGCATCCTCCATGGCATCAATAAGCTTTCGTTGCATAAGCGCCCAATTTGGAGGGGCTTCAATTGTTGTGGCCTGGATACTGGGAATATTGAGTTCCCTGGCAGTTTGACCGGGGCACCAGACCGTACTGATAATAATTAATATGAGCGTAAACAGGCTGCTAGTAATCAGGATTCTTCCTGAAGAATAGAGTTTCATTATAATTTGGGCTTAATATTTACAACTTTTTTGCATCATCTTATCATAACTTCCCAATATCGCGTCCTTTTGGATTTACCTTCCGGACCTTCTACTGTTAAGGTGACCACCTTATGTACTCCTTTTTCTTTAAATTGATAAATAGGGTGTTGGTCATTTGAATAGTTTCCATCACCAAAGTCCCATTCCCATTTTTTGATCACACCTTGAGATTCATCGTGAAATGCTACCGTTCTACTATTCATATCAATCACATCGAATGACCATTCCGCCCGGATCGGTTCCATGAATTGCTTTTCCAATGGCATTAGTTCAAATGCACATAGGTATGTGGCATCCTTTACCATACGGGCATCATGGGATAAGTTGACATGTCCCTCTCTTTCCGAGCCATCAAAATCCAGAATGGACCAGGAAAGGCCTATCACTTTACCTTCTTCGAATTGGGATTCCATAGCCTTCAGAGGCCCTTCATAGGGCGCAAAATCATATGCTGTAATCCAAAACTCAAGGATCAATTTTCCACTTTCTCCATGCTCAAAATTATAATCATAGGCATAGTTCGAATGAGGAAATTCACCTATCCAATGTTGGCTGCCCCAAATCAACACCCATGCGTTGTTTACCGGAGGCGTATAAATGTGATAGTTTTGGGCGTGAACTCCGCTAAAAGAAAAATGATTCTCCAGGTAGGCGGTGGTATTGCTGGACCATTTTAAATCCTCCTTTTTGAATGATGGGTTAAAAATGAAAGGGCCTCCGGAAAGGTTCCCGTCTACCACTACCTCAAATATGTCATTTAGGTATCCTTTATTACTAAATCGGCCAAAATCCCAAAAATCATCATAGGCTTCATACAAAAAGTATAGTCGATTCATCCCTTTTACCCAGCCTACAGTAACTTTAACATCCAGGTCGGTTGGGTCAATATTTCCAATCCCATCTTCTGTGTCATTCAATTCATCAGTTCCATATACATATGATTCTGGAATAATTCCCCAATCACCTACCTGGCCATCTATCCGAGGCATTTGATCTCTTGGAAATTGGAAAATTTTAAATACTTTTCCATTCCTTGCAGTATTATAAGAAATTGCATTTTGTGATTGAGCGGTGGATAGGTTTACCAACGCTAAAATTAAAATAGCGTATTTCATAAAATGTTTGGTTCTGCACATATACTGTAAACTACAAGAAGTAACATGATAAATTCGATACACATATTAACTATATTCTCAATATTTCCAGTAAAAATTTTGGATTATGCTTAGTAAAAAGTTCCTATGTATTTTGCCACTTATAGTTCTATTTGTGTGGTTCAATTCAGCCTCATGGCTTTTTGGCCAGGTCACTAAAAATGAGGCACAGGAAGAATACAGTATAAGGCCAATTCACTTGAATAATCAAGGAGTTCCACCAGAGTGGGCCTTACTAGAGCGCCAATTAATTGAAATGATCTATCCGGCTGCATTGGAGTATGTTAATAAATATACCAAACCCGATGGCACATTAAATTGGCGTGATGAATGGCCGGGAATGGATGGTTCTGATGATGGTTATGAGAGTTTTTACAATTTCCCCTTGTATAGTACGCTATTGGATAGCATTGCTCGTTTTCTTTGGGAAGGAGTGACCCGGCAGTTTACAGAATATGGTCAGGTATATGATGAATTTGATGCCGGTTACGATTGGATGCACCATGGTGAGTCCTATACCTATTTTTATTTCTTTGGGCTCAACCAACCAGACAATAGTAAGTGGAAAGCACGTGCCCTGAAATTTGCACAATTCTATATGGACCCTAAGTATGGAAATTATGATCCTAAATTAAAATTGATTCGGTCCCCGCTCACCGGCAGCAAAGGGCCAAGGCATATCAATACCGCCGAGGATTGGGTCACCCATCGGCCTATTCTGGCCAACTACCTTTTACCATATGAAGATATCCCGGGCATAGACTCAAGCAGCGCCTGGAACAATGACGATAAGTTCCCATTGATCCTAAATGCCATGAATGAGCGCATGATGAAAGGAGATGTTCCCTTAAACCTGGCTTCAACAAGCTTGATTTTGAATGCCTATATGTACACAGGGGACAAGAAATACCAACAATGGATAGAAGACTATGTAGGCACCTGGATGAAAAGAATTGAAGACAATGATGGATTTCTTCCTGATAACGTGGGACTGAATGGCATAGTTGGAGAAAATACCGGCGGTAAAAAATGGGGCGGATATTATGGTTGGAGATGGCC
>QIEB01000458.1 GCA_003229495.1 Flammeovirgaceae bacterium | reverse complement strand
TAGAGCCCTCCCTTGTCCAATAGTTGGTGATGGGTGCCTCGCTCCAGAATCCGTCCTTCCTGTAAAACAATAATTTCATCAGCATTCTGAATGGTACTTAACCGATGAGCAATAATAATTGAGGTTCGGTTCTTCATTAAGTTTGACAAAGCTTCCTGTACCAGATTTTCTGATTCAGAGTCCAGAGCTGAGGTGGCTTCGTCAAGAATCAAAATCGGTGGATTCTTCAATACGGCTCTGGCAATACTCAGTCTTTGCCTTTGACCGCCTGAAAGCTTACTGCCTCCTTCTCCGATTTCTGTTTGATACCCATGTTCCAGCTTAAGAATAAATTCGTGAGCATTGGCAACTTTTGCAGCATTGATCACCTCCTCTTGTCTTGCCTGTGGCTTTCCAAAAGCAATATTATTGAAAACAGTATCATTAAACAAAATTGATTCTTGACTTACAATTCCCATTAAGCTGCGTAAAGCTTCCAATTTATAATCTTTCAATGGAATGCCATCCAATAGTACTTGGCCTTTCGTCGGGTCATAAAACCTAGGAATCAGATCAACCAGGGTTGATTTTCCACTTCCAGATGGACCGACCAGTGCAATAGTACGACCTCTGGGAACTACCAGGTCAATATTTTCAAGTACTTTCTCGTTGTCATAAGCAAAGCTCACATTTTTTATTTCAATAGACTCATTGAATTTAGCGGTGGCATTTGCATGATCCAAATCTTTTATTTCAGGAACGATATCTATAACCTCAAAGATCCTTTCAGCTGATGCCAGAGCTCTTTGGATACTGCTATAGGCCTTGGAGATGGCTTTGGAGGGGGCCAATACCTGTGCGAATACCACTAAGTAAGTCAGAAACGCCGCCCCGTCTAAGGGGGATTGATTGTTAAGCACCAGGTTGCCACCAAATAACAAGATGCCTCCAACAACTATAATGCCCAGAAATTCTGATACCGGGGATGCCAATTCGTTTTTGCGGGCCATTGAGATATTGATACGGGCATACCGGTCTGTTTCTTTGGTGAATTTTTTTATGGTATAATCTCTGGCATTGAACGCTTTAATAATCCTTATACCGGAGAATGTTTCATCTACCTGGTTAAGAATCCGTCCTAAGGATTCCTGCCCTGCAAGAGCAATCTTACGGAGTTTCTTTACTATTCCCGAAATAAGGATCCCGGCTATCGGCAATACAATTAAGGTGAAAATCGTAAGTTTGAAAGACATAAAAAACAGCCAGGCGAAATAAAGTATTATGGTAGCAGGGTCTCTAAAAATAACTTGCAGAGAATGGACTATACCATTTTCGACCTCCTGAACATCGTTAGTGATCCTCGAGGTGATGTCACCCTTCCGCTGGTCGGTGAAGAATCCCAAATGTAGCAAACTGATCTTTTCGAAAATAGCCAGTCTCAGTCCCCGTACTGCTCTGGCCCGAACTTTCGCTAGTATTATCTGTGAAAAATATCTGAAAACATTGGCCAAAAGATTGGCGGCAATGGTAACTGTACTGATATATGCCAACGTTCCAATTTTTCCGTAGGTCTCGGTGAAGGAAATAAAAAAGTAATAGAATTTGTGTTTTAAATAACCTAATGAAGGAGAGAATGCCGGATTGGACTGGTATGCTTGTAATTCAGCGACGTCCATCTGTTGAAAGATGACATCAAACAATGGTTTTAATAAGGTGATGTTGATCAACCCAAATATTATTCCTAACAATGTGCAAGCTATGTACTGCGGCAGGTAGTGCCGCAAGGGTCTGGCAAACGACAATATTCTGAGATAGGTCTTCATTTATAATTTTCAGCCATCAGCCGTTGAAGGCGCAAGTTACGGTTTTTGAGTATCATTAAAATTATAGCCACCCGCTAACTTCAGAATACATGCTCACGTCTGGAGATATTCAAACGGATTGATAATGAAGTGACCACATTGTCGGCGTTTCTTTCCGGTAGTTCACTTTTCAATGTCCTAAATACCTGATTAAAGTCTAAAAATAGATTTTGCTTTAATTGATAGGATGCTGTGATATCAAAAAAGAACAAATCTGTGCCCACGCCCTGGCCGATCTTATTATTAAATTCCATTTCCCGATCGTTATAACTTTTTAAGATGTTCCCACCCCAATTGGTACTATCAGTATCTGCCCCATAGTCTGCTATCACTAGTTTTCCGGACAGCCTTAACCTTGGAATAGGCTGATACTGGGCAATGGCTATGAACTCTTTGAAATTAGCTCCCAGTGGGTGGGCCAAAGGCTGGTTGTAGTGGGATTGGCTAGTAAAATTAGTGATATGGGCATATGTATAGGGTCGTACAAAATTTCCTTCCAACTGTAAATCCAGATTGTTTACTCCAAATACATCTATATATTTCAGGCCAATTTGATAGGCAATTTTATTGCCCCACCATCCGTCACCGGCCTTTACTTCCCTAAGTAGGAATTCATCTAAAACTACCTGCCCATATAATGAGAATCTCTTAAGGAAATTCCAGGTAACATCTGCTCCAAATGTGGCATTGTCCTGAGAGCCTCCAGATTGTTCTATGGCCCTGTAAAAAATAATGGGATTCAAATAATCCAGTTCAAAAGAAGTGCCAACACTGTCCTTCGGTTGGCCAAAGGCGATGGTTTCAAATATTCCCAGATTTAGTTGATCAGTAATATTGACCCCAATCCGATGGAAGGCCAGGTATTTTTTTGGAAAATCTACTGATGAAAAAGAGCCCCCGGAATTTCCGGGAGCGTCAGCTCTCATCTCGGAGATCATGAATGAATAGTGAAGCCGCCAGACGTTAGTATTAATTTTCAGAAATAAATAGTTGTTTGAAAAGTCTGAAAGGACCAATGACCGGTAGCCATTGCCAATAAATTGTTTGTCGTGTCCAAATTGAATATTAATAAACTTAGCCGCATCAAAGCTTATGTAACCCCTGGCGGTAAAAAAATCAACACCATTATCTTTGAAGTCTTTCCAGAATCCTTCGCCTGGGACCACAAAACGATCGTCATTGATCCAATCACGAACGTAACTTGGAAATCTCATCTGATTCTCAGTTAGATAGGTATAAAAACCTACCTTTTTACTGATCATGCCACGTATTACCAGGCCCCTTGAATTGGTAAAAATGTTGCTCTCTCCCCTCTCTGTTCCATACCCGAAATGGAATACCGGACTTATGTGCAGGTCAAAATCTTTAGTATCTACATGAAAAAGGTCTGATTTATTTTTATATAGAGCTTTTAACAATGGCTTTTTACTGGCATTGTGGTCACGTTTTGACCACTCCCAGCTATCATTGGCCAGATACTGGAGATTGAACTGATCCACCTTTGAATCTGGGCGGCCAGTGGCATAAAGTGTGTCAATAAATTCTGCAACATCCGATCTTCGATACGGTTTTATGTTGCTGTGAAAACTGGATGCGAAATGCCCTGATTTAATTTCATAGCGTTGAATAAGATGATAATAGTCCGGATCAAGTGGGATATTGGTGCTTTGGGCATGGATTAATAATGTACTTCCCAGAGCAATCAAAAGTGACAGTAGTTGTTTAATCATTCGAGTTTACACTATTTCGTCGCAAGTTAACACATTGCCGTAAAAAATAAGCTTGAATCAAACGGTGGTTAATAGCAGTAAGAAAGTTTGATAATAATCAATACTTTACTTAATTTTGCCCTTCTTTTTGGAATGCATAATTAATAGTATAATCATGAAAAAAGACATCCATCCGGCATATAAAGAAGTGATTTTCCTGGATACTCAAAGCGAGTATAAGTTTCTCACAAGGTCTACAATGACATCAGAGGAGACTATTAAATGGGAAGATGGAAACACATATCCCCTGATCAAAGTAGAGGTAAGTTCTGCCTCACATCCTTTCTACACGGGGAAACGAGTATTTTTAGACACAGCGGGCCGGGTTGAGAAATTCAATCGAAGATATAAGAAAAAATAAGCACTACAAGCGCTTTGAATTATGTCTCATGGATAACTTATTCTGTGAGACTTTTTTATTTTTGTGTGTATGAATATCCTGTTGTTTGATCACCCTGAGATCAGGCGGTCTCTGCTACCGCTGACATTTACCAGACCCGTAGCTGACATTCGTTTAGGTATTATGACCATTGCTGAAAAATGGGAACATGAGCTTAACCATTCAGTAAGTTGCTTAACTCAAGAATATCTCCGCAACAAGTATCCTGCAGTCATAAAGGAGGATAACTTATACATCAATGGAGCTTTGTGTCCCGATCCACAATTGCTTAAAAAAATAAGTAATCTTTCTTCCGGCAAAGGTCTGAGACAGGGAGATATAACCTTGGCTTTTCGATCCGGACCTTTTGATTCGCCGGATGAACTGGCGGGTGTGACGGAACGATGTGAGCCATATGAAAACCCCCTGACCCTAATCAGAAATAGCTGGCAGCTTTTTTTGTCCAATGGAGATCAAATAAAGGCAGATTATCCAAGGGTCATCAGCGGTCGGGAAAGCCACCCATTAACTGACCCACATACCATAGTATATAACCAGGAAAACCTTTTTATAGAACAAGGTGTCCAAATAAAGGCAGCTATTATAAATGCTGAGAACGGACCAGTGTATCTTGGTCAAAATTCAGAAATTCAGGAGGGAACCATTATACAAGGACCATTTGCCTTAGGGAATCATTCACAGTTGAGGTTAGGTGGTAAGATGAGACCTAATACTACTGTTGGACCTTTTTGTAAAATAGGTGGTGAAGTAGGTAATGTAATTTTTCAAAGTAATAGTAATAAAGCCCATGAAGGTTTTTTAGGTAATAGTGTGGTTGGATCCTGGTGTAATTTGGGAGCTGATACCAATAACTCCAACTTAAAAAACAACT
>QIEB01000471.1 GCA_003229495.1 Flammeovirgaceae bacterium | reverse complement strand
GTGTGCCTGTGAGCTTCAGCAACAATTCTTACTAGACCACCCAATCCCTGTACGCATTGGCATCCACACAGGTGATATTATTATTACAGAAGATGACATTATTGGAGATAGCGTAAATATAGCCTCCCGAATAGAGTCCATGGCAGTGGCAGGAAGCATTTTAATTTCATCCAAGATACTGGAAGAGATAAAAAATCAAGAGGGCCTGCATGTAAAATACCTAGGGGCCTTTCATTTAAAAAATGACCGTGAAAAACGGGACATCTATGCTATTGATCTTCCGAATTTAGTGGTCCCCCAAGATCATGAAATTGGAGGTAAATTGCATCCACAGTCAGCATATCAGGCCGGGACCCTTTCACCAGTGGTTCAAGAAAACGATAAAAATAAGGATGTATTTATCAGCTATGCGCAACTTGATGATGTGGCACTTACCAGAGAAGAGGATGGTTGGATCTCAGTGTTTCACCAGGCATTACGAAAACGGACAGCGCAACTCTTAGGTTACCAACCTGTTATCTGGCGGGATCCGCATGAAGCTAAGGATGGGGAAGCTATGGATGAGTTTGTAAAGTTGAAGGTGATGATCTCCATATTGTCACCGCGATATCTGGAGTCGAAAAACTGCCTGTCACATTTGAAGGAGTTTTATAGCATCGCTAATAACAAGGGAGGTGTGCGCATCAATAATAAGTGGAGGATTTTCAAAGTGATCAAAACACCAGTTCGTCCGGAAATGTACCCGCCGGAGATAGCAGGTATTTTGGGCTATGAGTTTTTTGAAGTAAATGAAGATGGTCGTTTCCGGGAATTCACTCTGGATAAAAGATCACCCAATTACTATCAATTTTTAGAGAAATTTGAAGATGTTGCTCAAGATCTTTCTCAGGTAATTAGATCACTTAAAATCGATGATATAAGCCCACAACCCCCTAAGGACCAGGATACAAGTAAAGATCCTAAAGCAATTTATCTTGCCAAAACCACCTCTGATCTGAACCCGCTGCGGGACAACATCCGACGGGATCTGGAAATGCGTGGCTACAGGGTGTTTCCAGAAGAAGAATTACCGCATGACCAAAGGTTTAAGGATGTAGTTAAAGAAAACATAAGTAAATGTCAGCTGTCAGTGTTGTTGTTTGGTGGAAAATACGGGCTGGTTCTTGAGGATGAAGAACATTCAATTCCAATTTTACAATACCAACTCAGCATGGAGGCCGACCTGCCATGTCTCATGTGGAGGCCTGACGACCTGGAAGTTGAGGATCCCCGTCAGCAGTCCTTCCTTGACAAGATAAATACCGAACCCCCTAATCACGAAATTACCGAAATTTTGAGTGATGAATTCGAAGATTTTAAAACCCATTTAATAGATACTTTAGTTAACCTGACAGTTCATTCTGAACCTACGGTCAAAGAGGAGCAATCGCCTCCAAGAGTATACCTGATTTACGATAGAGAAGATGCAGAGGCTGCCACGGTCATTGATGACCATCTTTACAACTTGGGTTTCGAAGTCTTGAAACCATTATTTGAAGGTACAGAGACAGAACTCCGGGAAATGCATAAAGATAATTTAAGAATTTGTGATGCGGCGCTTATTTATTATGGTTTGGGGAGTGAATTTTGGTTGAACGCGAAAATTAACGATTTGCGAAAAGCCCCTGGATTCGGACGTTCCAAACCATTAACTAAAAAAGCAGTGTATGTAAGCGGGGAAAGGAGCCCCTCAAAAGAAGGTTTTCGAAGCCGTGAATTGGAAGTAATCAAGCAGTTTGACAGCTTTTCCGGAGATAGTTTGAGCTCTTTTACAGACATACTCATATAATCCTGGTAAAGAAGATGGATCCGGGTCAATCACAGCTTCTACAAAATCCCTTCCCAGGACTCAGACCATTTGAATCTAGCGAGAATCACCTGTTTTTTGGTCGGGACGGTCAAAGCAATGAACTTCTTCGAAAGCTTAGAGAAACGCATTTCCTAGCGGTAGTCGGGACTTCCGGCAGTGGCAAATCTTCATTGGTACGCGCAGGGCTGCTTCCTGACCTTCATAGTGGAATGATGGCCGGTTCAACCACAAATTGGCGAGTGGCCATCTTTAGGCCAGGTGGTAATCCGATGGACAATATGGCCACCGCACTTAGTCAACCTGGGGTGCTGATCCAAGATGAGATCAGCGAAGAAGATCGATACACACAAGAACAGTTCATTCGTATCACCTTAGGCAGAAGTGCATTGGGTTTAGTAGAATGTCTGAGGCAAGCGAATCTATCAGGGGATGAAAACCTGTTGGTGGTAGTTGACCAGTTTGAAGAAATATTCAGATTCGTAAATAAGTCGACTTTGCCTAGCGCCCATGACCAGGCGGTGGCCTTTGTAAAGGTATTACTTACCAGCGTACAGGAAAAGGACACGCCAATTTACGTGGTAATTACCATGCGGTCCGATTACCTCGGTGACTGCTCCAGGTTTCGAGACCTGCCGGAAGCCATTAATGATGGGCAATACTTAATCCCTCGCATGACCCGTAATCAACGACGTGAAGCTATTTGTGGACCTATTGCTGTTGGAGGAGCTCAAATAAAGCCTCAGTTAGTCCAGAAATTATTAAATGATGTGGGATCGAATCCTGATCAACTACCGATTATGCAACATGCGCTGATGCGCACTTGGGACCATTGGAAGGAAAAGGATAGCCCCGATGGTATTGATATCTCGGATTATGAGGCAATTGGAGGTATTGAACATGCGCTATCCTTGCACGCCGATAAGGCCTATGCCGAAATTGCCGAAGGATATACTCCGGAGGAAGCGGAGCATCGTCAAAAAATCGTTGAAAAATTATTCAAGCTTCTCACGGAAAAGGGAGCGGATAACCGGGAGATTAGAAGGCAGGCGTTGTTGAGCGAGATTGTTGCACACACCGGTACAAACATGGAGGAAATCATTTCGGTGATTGAAGTTTTTCGTAAACCGGAATACTCATTTTTAATGCCCCCAAAAAGGGAACTAACTACCAATACTGTAATTGATATTTCACATGAGAGTCTGATAAGACAATGGAAAACTTTAAGTATCTGGGTAGACCAAGAAGCTGAGTCAAGTAAAACATTTTTACGTCTTGCTGAATCGGCTCAACTGCATCGCAACCATAAGAAGGACAATCTATTTGGACTTGAATTAGATCAATACCTGGAATGGAAGGAACAATATAAGCCTGATCTTGCCTGGGCTAAAAGATACTCATCAGATTGCGATCAATGTTTGAAATATTTGGAGGAAAGCCAGAAACAAAGGGAGCAAATTCGCGAGGAAAAAAAGGCTCTGGTTCTTAAAGAGGAAATCCGGCGCAAAAATGAACTAAAGCGAACCAGAGTTTTTGCGATGGTCTTGGCATTTGCCACTTTAATTTCCATTGGATTTCTATTATACGCCCGACAACAAAAAACGATTGCCGACCAACAGAAAGAACAGGCTTTAACTCAAAGAGATATGGCGAGAGCAAACTACCAAATTTCTCAGGCCCAATCTCAAGTTGAAAAAGACCCTACAGTTGCTCTTAGGTTAGCTGAATTAGCGGCTAAAATTAGCAGTAGTCCACTGGTTTTAGACGCGGCGCATAAGATATATCGTGAAAATATATTTTATAAAACACTCTTGCATATGGACGAAGTTCATTCAGTGGCTTTTTCTATGGACAATAATTACCTGTTGACCGGTGCCGAGGATGGCATTGCCCGTATCTGGAATATGAACGGAAAAATCCAATTGGAAATTCCTGCACATGAGGGACGTATAAATGGGGTAGCATTTGGTCCCAATGGTAAATTTATCTTAACAGGTGGGGTGGACGGCTCAGTTAAGTTATGGGACCGCAGCGGAACTCTGCTACAAGATATTAAACATACCCAAGCTATCTCCGCAGTAGTATTTTCACCAAACGGACGTTATATTTTGAGCGGGTCCGAGACTGCCCGTTTATGGGATTTAACGGGCAACTTGCAACAGGTTATTGGGCAAGCTCAAATATCTTCAATGGCCTTTAGTCCTGACGGGAAGGCAATTCTTACCGCTTCTTATGATAGAAGTGCCAGAATTTGGAACCTAAAAGGTAATATTTTGAAAGAGTTTGGCAATGATTCGGATTACATTTATTCCGTAGCATTTGCTCCTGATGGAAGTAAAATTCTGACCGGGTCCGTGGATGGAATTGCTAAAGTTTGGGATATAGGGGGAAATTTAATCCATGAATTTAACGGGCATTCTAACCGGATATCATCAGTAGCCTTTTCACCGGACGGGACAAAAATACTTACTGGTTCCTATGATAATTATATACGTCTTTGGGACCTTGATGGTAATCAGATATATGAACTTAAGGGCCATGTCAACCGAATATCCTCTATAGCTTTTTCAGCTGATGGCACCAAAGTGCTGTCAGGATCTAACGATGGAACTGCCCGCTTGTGGGAACTAAAAGGCAAATTGATAAGGGAGTTCGACGCGCATAATGAGTATATTTTTTCAGTGGCTTATTCCCCTGATGGCACCAAATTACTTACAGGATCCTACGACCAGACTTCAAGATTATGGGATCTTTCTGGAAATTTGTTATATGAAATGCGTGGACATCACGACCGGGTTAATTCTGTATTATTCTCCCCTGATGGCACGAAAATACTTACCGGTTCGGAAGATTCAAATGCTTTCATGTGGGATTTGCAGGGCGTGAAGGTACAGGAATTTGTAGGCCATAAAGAAGCCATTGCATCTGTTGCTTTTTCACCCGACGGGACAAAAGTACTTACAGGCTCAGCAGACCATAGTATTAGGTTGTGGGACCTGAATGGTAAGCTTATTAAAGAAATAGGAAAACATGATGA
>QIEB01000173.1 GCA_003229495.1 Flammeovirgaceae bacterium | reverse complement strand
AGAAATACTACGTGAATTGCGACTGGGGATTTTTGATGTACTTGTGGGTGTAAACCTGCTAAGAGAGGGACTGGATCTGCCGGAAGTAGCATTAGTGGGCATTCTAGATGCTGATAAAGAGGGATTTCTGCGAAATGACCGTTCATTGATTCAGACCATCGGCCGGGCAGCGCGAAACGTTAACGGTCGGGTTATTATGTATGCGGATACCATTACTAAATCCATGCAGCGATCGATTGATGAAACAAATCGGAGAAGGAGCATTCAGATAGAATATAATGAAGCTCATGGAATTACTCCTGCAACGATTTTGAAATCAAAGGACTCTATCTTGCAGCAAACACAGATAGTTGACTCTAAGAAATCGGTTAAAAAATACTATGTAGAGGACGAAAAGATCAATATGGCTGCAGATCCAGTGGTATCGTATATGTCAAAAGACGATCTTAATAAATTAATCACTAAGAATCATAAGGCTATGGAAAAAGCCGCCAAGGATCTTGATTTCCTGGAAGCCGCACGGCTTAGAGATGAGATTTTAGAGCTGAAAAAACTGCGGGATCGCTGATTTGCAACCAGCAAATAAAATAACAAATCCCAAATAACTAGCATCAACTAAATTACAGTCGCCAAATTTCGAACTCCAAACTTCCTTTAACCAATTGGGTTGATATTTTGGAACTTGAGACTTGGCACTTAGTTGTATTTTGCTATTTAGGATTTGTCATTTGCCAGTTTTCTAGCTAACGCTAGAAAATCTGCTCGCTACCTCGTCCCAATTCACTACCTTCCAAAAAGCGTTTATATAGTCGGGTCTTTTATTTTGATAATTTAAATAGTAAGCATGCTCCCACACATCCAAGCCCAGGATAGGTGATCCCTTTGCCTCCGCCACATCCATTAGTGGGTTGTCCTGGTTGGGCGTAGAACTTACGGCCAATTGTCCTGCTCCATCTACTAACAGCCAGGCCCATCCAGAGCCGAATCGTGTGGCCGCAGCCCTTGAAAACTCGTCTTTGAGTTCATTGAACGAACCAAATCTACTGTCAATTGCACTAGCCAGTTCGCCTCCCGGAGCGCCTCCACCATTGGGTGACATTACAGTCCAAAACAAATTGTGATTATAGTATCCTCCTCCGTTATTTCGTACGGCTCCATTGCCGGCAACGTTAGAAAGTATCTCCTCTATGCTTTTACCCTCAAGCTCTGTGCCTGCAACAGCGTTGTTGAGGTTATTGGTATATGCCGCGTGGTGCCGGTCATGGTGTATCTCCATGGTACGGGCATCAATATGTGGCTCTAATGCATTAAATGCATAGGGCAAATCAGGTAATTCAAAAGCCATGATATAAATTGATTTATAAGTTGAAAATAAATGGTAGTAATCAAATATACTAATTTCTCAACTCTCTAAAAAAGTCCTCAATAAGCTGTTTACAAGGCGCCGAATGTAGCCCGCTAACTACCTCCGTTTTAGGATGAAGCAGCCTCTGTTTTTTGGTTTGGAAATTGGTAAACCCTTTGGAGGGATCGGTGGCAGCAAATACCAGACGATGAAGCTGGCTCCATGATATTGCCCCTGCACACATTGGACAAGGTTCCAGGGTTACAAATAACGTGCATTCTGTCAGGTACTTGGCTCCCAAATAATTTGCAGCAGCAGTAACCGCCAGGATCTCTGCGTGAGCAGTTACGTCCTGAAGGGTCTCGACTTGATTGTACGTCTTAGCCACTATAGTCTGACCGCATACAATAACTGCACCCACCGGTATTTCTCCCTGGTCCCGTGCTTTTAGAGCTTCTTTGTAGGCCAACTGCATGTAGTGCTCATCTCCAAATACCGTGAATTCCATCCGGGTCAGTTGAATTTGATGTTTGACATGATCTTTTGAGCGGTGGACTGCCATCGGTCCTTTACCCGGGTGGGACAATAAAAGGTAAATATATATACACTAAAGTCCTCTACGGCATATAATACCATTCGATAATCGTTGACAGGGGCCTGGTTGCGTAGTGAATTGGGGTCACCTTTTACCGTTGAGGTGAACTCGAAAACCGCATAATCCCGCCCGTTAATTTCCTGGACTTCGTTCCTTATGAAATTAACTTCATCAAACAGGTTTCTAATATTGTTTTCATAGAACTCTTTCAGCAGATCCATGTCCTGATTGCTCCAGGGTGTTTTACTAACATTAATTACCAAGTCTACTGAACGGTCCTCGGAAGTATATCCTGCAATGGGTTCTCTATAACTAATGAACTTGTTGCGGATATCCTGGGGACCCATGGGAATAAATGACGAGGGAACCAATAAACTAATGTCGCCAGTGACATTAGTTTTTACTAAAGAAACTTCCTGTGCCGCTAAGGCAGCCGGTAAAATAAGTGCCACCAATGTGACCAGAAGTTTAAGTGGTTGAAGTATAGGATAGGATGGCATGCTTGGTGAGAATCTAAATTGAGTTTAAAAAAGATGAAACACTAACAAGTATTATTAACTTTGAGCCTCAAAATTAACAATATTATGTTTAGGACACATAATTGTGGTGAGCTTCGACTGAAGGATGTGAACAAAGAGGTTGTACTCAGTGGATGGGTGCAGAAGGTAAGGGATAAAGGAGGAATGACCTGGATTGACCTCAGAGACCGTTATGGGATCACTCAACTAATCTTTGAAGAGGGCAAGTCTGATGTGGCCCTTTTATCGCGGGCGAAAAAACTGGGAAGGGAATATGTAGTCAAAGCTCAAGGGAGTGTTGTTGAGCGGGTTGCTAAGAATAAAAATATACCTACCGGGCAAATTGAGATCGTTGTTAAGCACCTGGAAATACTAAACACCTCTCTAGTTCCTCCTTTTATTATCGAGGACGAAACGGATGGAGGTGAAGACCTCCGGATGAAATACCGGTATCTTGACCTGCGAAGGAACACCGTCCGAAACAACCTGATACTTAGGCATAAAATCAATCAAATTACCCGCCATTATCTTGATGGGCAGGGATTCATCGAAGTAGAAACTCCGGTACTTATCAAATCCACTCCTGAAGGAGCCCGTGATTTTGTGGTGCCCAGCCGTATGAATCCGGGGGAGTTCTATGCACTTCCCCAGAGTCCACAAACGTTTAAACAGTTACTGATGATAAGTGGTTTTGATCGTTATTACCAAATCGTTAAGTGCTTTCGTGATGAGGACCTGAGGGCTGACCGTCAACCTGAATTCACTCAGATTGACTGTGAAATGTCTTTTGTGGATAGGGAAATAGTGTTGGAGACTTTTGAAGGGCTTACAAAATACTTGTTTCAGGAAGTTTTAGGGATTTCATTGAAGCAGTTTCCTAGAATGAGTTACCATGAAGCCATGAATAAATATGGTTCAGACAAACCGGATATCAGATTCGAGATGCTTATTAACAGTATCACCGAAGTGGCTAAAGGTAAGGGCTTTAATGTATTTGATCAGTCCGACGTGGTACTGGCCATTGTGGTTCCGGATGGCGCAGAGTATTCTCGTAAACAAATCGATACGCTCACAGAATGGGTTAAGCGGCCACAGATTGGAGCCAAAGGTATGGTATATGTCAAGTGCTTACCAACTGGAGGATATAAGTCATCAGTTGATAAGTTTTATAGCACAAAAGACCTAAAAGTCTGGGCAGAAATAGCCGGGGCTCAATCAGGAGATCTGATCCTGGTGTTATCAGGGCCGAAGGATAGCACCCAAAAAGCCATAGGAGAATTACGCCTGGAAATGGGGCGAAGACTGAAATTAATGGATCCACAAATCTATTCTCCATTATGGGTAGTAGATTTCCCCTTATTGGAGTGGGATGACCATACCGAGCGCTACCATGCCAAGCACCACCCCTTTACTTCACCACATAGAAATGACCAGCACTTACTGGAAGAAAATCCTGGGGCGGTACGGGCCAATGCCTATGACCTGGTGATTAACGGGGTGGAAATCGGTGGGGGATCGATCAGGATCCATGACCGTTCTTTGCAACAAACAATGTTCAAGCTGCTTGGTTTCACAGAGCAAGAAGCTAAAGCCCAGTTCGGATTCCTGATGCAGGCCTTTGAGTATGGCGCACCACCACACGGAGGCATTGCATTCGGATTTGACCGGCTATGTGCGTTAATGGGAGGTTCAGAGTCAATTAGGGATTATATCGCTTTCCCAAAAAACAATGCGGGCCGGGATGTTATGATCGATTCACCCAGCGCTATCTCGCAAGAGCAGTTAGATGAATTGGGACTTGATATTAATGACTGAATGAGTGAATGAGTGAATTGAATTCCTTGGAGTTAAGGAAGTTTATCTGTACGAAGCAGTCTTTCTGGCTTTAGACATCACACATAGAATTTCAGTTGCTTCCATTATTAATGGGTTAATTTCGTCAAGTTTAACCAGTTCTGACTCTTTCAGAATCTCAAGCCAGAAAAGCGTTTCATCAGCTTCCTCAACCACAATGCTTATTTTGGAAAAAAACTCTGCTTTTGATCTTGCCCGGCAAGCAGCCCGGTAATTAGCCGCAACTGACGATGAACAACGCATTAGTTGTTTACCAATTAATTTTGTCTCCTCCGATTGATTCAGTGACCGGAATAAAACCAGAGTTTTAAGTGCTAAATCCTTGGTTCGATTCCTGAATGCTGCTGCAAAATCAACTTTATTCATTCCCATTCCTTATTTGCCGAAAGGAAATGCAAAGCAGTATCATTTGCAAGGAGTGAATGAGTGAAGGAGTGAAGGAGTGAAGGAGTGAATGAGTGAATGAGTGAAGGAGTGAAGGAGTGAATGAGTGAATGTGTGAATGTGTGAATGTGTGAATGTGTGAATGTGTGAATGTGTGAATGTGTGAATGTGTGAATGTGTGAATGTGTG
>QIEB01000337.1 GCA_003229495.1 Flammeovirgaceae bacterium | reverse complement strand
TTAGTATTGATCTAATTAATCTATAAATCTTATTAAAAATGGGAAATAATACACCTCCGAGCACCTCAGCAGGTGCTTCAAGTGACAATAATAACGGTGAAAGTAAGTGCCCGTTTATGGGTGGAGCTCTAAAACACAGCGCTGGCGGTGGCACCTCAAACCGTGATTGGTGGCCAAATCAGTTGAGGTTGAATATACTCCGCCAACACTCTTCCCTGTCCAATCCGATGGACAAGGGGTTCAACTATGCTGAGGAGTTCAAGACCCTGGATCTGGATGCCGTGAAGAAAGACATCTCCGATCTGATGACCACCTCCCAAGACTGGTGGCCAGCCGACTACGGTCACTATGGACCGTTCTTTATTCGGATGGCATGGCACAGCGCGGGTACTTACCGCATTGCTGACGGCCGTGGTGGCGGTGGCTCCGGTACCCAGCGCTTTACGCCACTCAACAGTTGGCCTGACAATGCAAACCTCGACAAGGCACGCTTGCTGCTCTGGCCGGTCAAACAGAAATATGGCAAGAAAATCTCGTGGGCTGACCTGATAATACTCGCCGGCAACTGCGCCCTCGAGTCGATGGGCTTCAAGACGTTCGGCTTCGCTGGCGGACGTGAGGATGTTTGGGAGCCGGAGGAGGATATCTACTGGGGATCTGAGGCCGAGTGGCTGGGCGACAAACGGTATGCCGGTGATCGGGAACTTGAGAATCCCCTTGGCGCCGTGCAGATGGGTCTGATCTATGTAAACCCACAAGGACCGAACGGTAACCCTGATCCGGTGGCTGCAGCCAGAGACATTCGCGAAACCTTCGGTCGTATGGCCATGAATGATGAAGAGACGGTAGCCCTGATTGCTGGAGGGCACTCATTCGGCAAAACCCATGGTGCTGCCCCAGAAAGCCCGAATGTTGGCAGGGAACCGGCAGGGGCCAGTATCGAAGAGCAAAGTCTGGGTTGGAGAAATTCGTATGGTACTGGTAAAGCAGGCGACACCATTACCAGTGGCCTTGAGGGAGCATGGACCACCACTCCAACAAAGTGGAGTAATAATTTCTTTGAAAACCTGTTCAACTACGAATGGGAACTGACGAAGAGTCCGGCAGGTGCGCATCAGTGGAAGCCAAAAGGTGGCGCAGGCGCCGGTACCGTACCGGATGCGCACGATCCGTCAGAGAGTCATGCGCCATTCATGCTCACCACAGACCTCGCCCTACGGATGGACCCTGTCTACGAGCCAATTTCAAAACATTTCTACGAGAATCCGGATCAGTTCGCAGACGCGTTCGCCCGGGCGTGGTACAAGCTGACACACCGGGATATGGGTCCACGTTCGTGTTATCTCGGCCCGGAGGTGCCTGCAGAAGAGCTGATCTGGCAAGACCCTATCCCATCTGTTACGCATAAATTGATTGATGATCAGGACATCGCTATGCTGAAGGGTAAAATCCTTGCTTCAGGACTGTCTGTATCCCAAGTGGTAACTACCGCCTGGGCGTCAGCATCAACGTTCCGTGGCTCTGATAAACGCGGAGGCGCGAATGGTGCCCGTATTCGCCTTGCGCCTCAGAAGGACTGGGAAGTCAACAATCCGGCTCAACTGGCGACAGTACTGGAGACCCTTGAGGGCATCCAAAAAGAGTTCAACGGCGCTCAGTCTGATGGTAGAATGGTTTCGCTCGCCGACTTGATCGTTCTGGGCGGATGCGCAGGCATCCAGCAGGCGGCAAAGAATGCCGGTCACGATGTGACGGTGCCGTTCACGCCGGGACGCGCCGATGCGTCGCAACAGCAAACGGATGTGGAATCCTTTGCTGTCCTGGAGCCGGCTGCAGACGGGCTCCGCAACTACTTGAAGACCCAATACAGGGTATCGGCAGAGGAATTGCTGGTGGACCGGGCGCAACTGTTGACGCTGACCGCGCCTGAGATGACGGTTCTGGTTGGCGGCATGCGTGTGCTTAACACCAATAACGGTCAGTCCCAAAACGGTGTCTTCACCAAGCGTCAGGAAGCGCTAACCAACGACTTCTTTGTAAACCTGCTTGATTTGGGCACCACCTGGAAGGCGACTTCGGAAGCTGAAGACATATTTGAGGGTCGTGATCGTGCGACAGGCGATCTCCAGTGGACCGGCACCCGTGTCGATCTCATCTTCGGTTCGAACTCGGAGCTCCGGGCCATCGCTGAAGTCTACGCATGTGAGGACTCTCAAGAGCGGTTCGTGCAGGACTTTGTGGCGGCGTGGACCAAGGTGATGAATCTTGACCGCTTCGATCTGGACTGATTTAAACCTCAAACGGATAATTTGTAAGATTCACCTCCATTTCGGTACCACGGGAATAGTATAATCGCCCGGTTTTAGTTACGGGCTTTCCCTGAGCAAGCACGGTATTCTTGTGGTCCATTAAGGTTACTTTGACAGACCTGTGGTACTTCACGTCTGCAGTGACGGCCAGCTGCGTGCCCAGGCTTTTTATGGGGTCTGCGGTAACTGCGACGAGTGTCCCCACTCTGTTCATAACCCGTCTTACCGTCCGTCGGTATTAAGTGCGGCTCGATTGTGTTGTGTATTTTTTACGCTGTTAAAGATATTGAGTTCAATTTAGAAACCAATTTGTCCAAGGCCACCATCACTCTTTCCGCCTGCTTTTCCGAGGCTTTCTTGGTTCCCGAAACATACTGTCTTAGTAAACCGGGGTTTATTTTTCCAAGTTTTGCAAGCTGGCTGATGTTTATTTCCGGAATAAGATCGAAAACAGAATCCAACCCCACTACAAACTTAATCTCATAACCGTCTCTATATTTACCCTGCAATCTGTCGTCTTCCTCAATAAACATCTTTAAAACCTCTTCCAAGTTCTCCTTGACTTCACCATAAGATGAACCCCCGGCTACACATCCGTCCAGTTGATCGATATAAGCGAAAAAACTATCTTCGTTTCGTTCTATAATTGCTGTCAAAGTTTTCATAAACTGCTATTTAAGACCGGTCTTCTTTAAGATTGAGTTCAACGTTCCTTTGGGGAGCTCTTTAGACCCATGAAACGGAATCACTGCAATGCCAGGTATTTGGTCATGTTTATAAATTGCATGACTACCTGTTTGTCTCACAAAATACCAACCTTCTTTCTTAGCTTTGAGACTTGTTTGGCAGTCATTATTCAAAGGTAGCGTATTAGCTACTAAAGGTCAAGCTACAATTCCAATCTATTTTAAACTTTTTATCTTAAACCATTTTTTGGATTAAATGAAATGTTAGAGTAGTATTTATCTAGGCCCATACCAAAAAAACCGAGATACTTCGGATCTTTTTTGGGAGATATACTGTAGCCTTCCCTCTTGATCAAATACTTGCACGGCTGATGGGCCGTTGTATGTTTTCCTATCCTGCGTACAACCATTACCGTCGATAGACTAAAACAGAGCGGATACATTTCATTTCAGCAGATAAATGTGAGAGGCGCACCGTGGGCTTATGGCTCACGGCCGCCTACTCGATTAGAGCACTTTTTTTACATCCTTGTCTGCCTTGAAAATAATAAAAATCTTCAATGTTATCAGTTGTTATCAATTCAACCTCTAGATTTCTTTTTCGGAAATTTATTAATTCGGTGATTAAAAATGGAGACAAGTATGGAGAAACTATTTTAACTGATTTTCTTGCATTTCGAATATCGTTCAAGAGTTTTTTCCCAGCTCCTTTTCCAATATAGATATCACAATTTGCTCCGTTATAAAACATCCCTATTTAGTTCCTATATATTACTGCCATCGTATGTATAAAACACATGCACTTTATCCAAAGCATTTACCTGGCGTTTATAATACGAATAATATACGGGTAAGTAAACGTTAATAGGGAAAGAGCACCAAACACTTGATCAGTCCTGCCTGTCGCTTTTAGGCAGAAATCAACTAAATTTGAAGTATTCTCGTAAATGACTGATGGTCAATAATGGTCAATTGCAAATCGTGTTTCACCATGCGCTTTGCGCCCAACTTCACCCGCAGTACGCCCAGTGCTGAGCGTTTAGTGCACCATTTAAAATATCAATTCAATAATATTAAATGGAGTGTACCCTTTCCAATCCATGCCCTACACCCATATTGAGTGTGAGTGTGAGTATTAAGTGTGTGAGAAGGTTTGGAAGTACATCCATCAAATCAGCCCGGGGGAGGTTTAGTCCATTCGTCCCTAACACCTTCGTCCCTGACACCCTAACACCTTTGTCCCTAACACCCTCGTCCCTAACACCCTCGTCCTTCGTCCTTACTTCTCATCAGGCTGAGCACGCATTTCTTCGATCTCTTCCATCTTGCCGGTGTCTTTGTTATACTCGAACACTTGAATATCAGTCCGTCGGTTTTTCTGCCTTCCTTCAGGGTTATCCGACCCGTCAGCATTGGTGTTTGCGGTTATGGGTCTGGTTTCTCCATACCCCCTGGCACGAATCCGGTTTTCATCGACACCGTTGGAGATAATGTACTTTACTGCTGACTCCGCACGTCGTTGCGAAAGTCCAAGATTGTATTCGTCATCTCCGAGATTATCGGTATGAGATCCTAACTCGATTTTTATTTGAGGATTGTCCTGTAAGAATCGCACCAACTTGTCAAGCTCAAGGGCGGCGTCCATACGAATATTGGAGGAATCGAACCCGTAGTATATGTTTTCCACTACTATGGCTTTCTCTAAAATAATGCGGTCCATTATCAACTCTGTTTGGAAATTCTTGGTGGTGATCTCCTCTACTAACTGTTCGGCGGGAATGGATTCCCCAATTGTGCTGAAGTTTATTCTGGTGGTGAAGAAATCATCAAGTAGTCTGTTTCTCCATCCACTTGAAATTCGAACCCCCCGTTTTCATCTGAAGTGGTTTCTTCCAAAACATTATCTTCGGTGTCCATTAATCGTACCCTAACCTGGTCTAGTACTACTTTGGCCTGTGTGGTACTATCAGGGGTCAAGGTACGACCGGCCAGAATGTAGTTAACAATTTTTTGTGACGGGGAATTATCTATAAATGCATAAATATCGTCGTCTCCTTGCCCGCCGTCCCTGTTGGAGGTAAAGTACCCTTTGGTCCGGCTACGATATATAAGTCCAAAATCATCCTCACTACTGTTTATGGGTGAGCCCAAATTGGTTATTGTGGTCTTGCCGTCTTTTCTTATGGCAACCAGAATATCCAAGCCACCATAGCCGGCATGTCCATTAGAGGCAAAGAATAGCCTACCGTCGTCATCAACATAGGGAAACATTTCATTTCCTGCGGTATTAATGTTGTTTCCAAGATTTCGAGCATTACTAAATCGTCCGTTTCCATCAAGAGACGCGGCATAAAGGTCTACGCCACCTATGCCACCAGGCCGGTTTGAGGCAAAATAGAGGGTACGACCATTGCGATTAAATGCCGGGGCAGAGTCCCAGGAATTGGGATCGTTCAACGCAAGTAATTCAGGCTCACTCCATTCGCCTTTGCGATAACGGCTGAGGTAGAGATTTACCTCCTTGGTGCCCTTTTTACTTCCGTCATTACCGCGTGCGAAAACCACCGTGTTTCCATCTCGGGTAAATGCTATGGTCCCTTCGTTGATCCCTGGAAGGTTAATCAGGTCTCCCAGGATCTCCACCGTTGAAACGTCTATCTCATCACCACTTAATTTTGCTTTGTATATATCCGTAAAAGGTGTTCCGGTGGTTTTATATATTTTTTTGTCGTCCCTGTTGGAGGTGAAATAGATCTCTCCTTTGCTTACCATGGGAGAATATTCCGCGGCTGCAGTATTAATTGGGCCTATGGTAGATATTTCGTAATAACTGTCTGAGGGCATTCCCTGAATCTCATTCAGATTTTCAATTTCTTTGCGGGCAAGATTGGCCAATGGAACATTTTCTGTATCATCTACTAAAGAGTTCAATGTTTCCCTGGCCTCATCATATTGTTCATTCGCTTTAAGAGAAAAAGCATAATAATAACTAGCAGAATCACCGATAAACCCATTCTCAAAGGCTGTTTCGTAAAATCCAGTAGCTTGTTTGAGGCGGTTCGACAATCGAAAGCTTTCAGCGATCTGATAGTTTATCCGGAAATCATTAGGGTTGTCTTCCAGCATTTTTTTATACGCCACCACCGCTACATCGTATTCCGCCAATTCGAAACTGTCATCTGCCCCTTTCGGGCCGGAAATTTTTTGGCTACAGGACCATGCCAAAAAAGACAAAACCCCTGCGATCACCAGACTTCGTAGTTTCATACCAATACTTCTTTGATCTTTCTATACCTGTTTTAAAATAAAGTTAACTGTAAGTTATAAAATATCGAGCTAATTCTTACGCGTTTATCCTATCTACTTAGCTTGTGTTTGCGGCAAATAACCTGCTAACCAGGAGTTTTTTAAAGGGACAATCCAATTTGACAAACCACCCTTCTTTTGAATCAAGGTGTTAAATAACTGTGTTTCTTGGTGAACTTTACCATCTTTTATATTCTGTTTTATCTCCATCATGGGGACCACCTGAACAGAGCTATTGATCCAGAGGGGTACTTTGGTGCGATCAAAGAAATTGATCTTTAGTTGTTCGCCTAATCTGCGCATGAAAGCCACAGATTCATCTATGGAACAACCGGATGGTAATTGGAGGGATCCGTCTACAGAGATGACCACAAAATAACCCTTGACTACGTCTATGGAAGCCGTCAGAGGTTGGCCATGAGCTCCCCATTGGCCCATAAACACTTTTCCCATACTTAGGATTAATTGTTGCTCATCTGATGTTAATTCCCTTCCAGCCTGATAAATCCAAATTTTTGCGTCATCAGGTAGTGTGTTGAACGTAACGTACATATCTTATGTTGTTTTTTATAAACCTTTGTCCTGGGCGATTAGTTCGGCCAGGTCCATAACTTTCACCTCATCTTCTTTTTCCTTACTCTTGATTCCATCAGTCAGCATTGTCATACAGAATGGGCATGCAGAAGCAATGATTGAAGCTTCAGTAGCTAAGGCTTCTTCGGTGCGCTCAATATTGATAGCCTTGTTTCCACGCTCCTGCTCCTTAAACATTTGAGCGCCTCCGGCTCCACAACATAGTCCATTGGTACCACATCTTTTCATTTCTATCAATTCCGTATCCAATGCTTCCAGTACTTTTCTTGGGGCTTCGTATATTCCATTGGCTCGTCCCAAATAGCAAGAGTCATGGTAAGTGATTTTCTTCCCTTTGAAAGATCCCCCTTCTTTCAAAGTAATACGCCCTTCATCGATCAGTTGTTGCAGGAAAGTGCTGTGATGTATCACTTCATAGCTTCCACCCAATTCAGGGTACTCATTCTTGAGGGTATTAAAACAATGGGGGCATGCGGTAATTATTTTCTTGATCTGGTAACCGTCCAGCACCTGTATGTTAGCCACGGCTTGCATTTGATACAAGAATTCATTACCAGCCCGACGTGCCGGGTCTCCGGTGCAGGTCTCTTCCGTCCCCAGGACTGCAAAGGAAATATTTAGTTCAATTAGGATGGATGCCAGGGCTTTAGTGACTTTTTGATACCGTTGATCGTAAGAACCGGCACAACCCACCCAAAATAAGATATCTGGTTGCTCTCCTTTAGCTGCCATTTCGGCCATGGTAGGCACATGATTATTAGAATTGTTGTTCGCGGTATTCATTATTCAGTTATTCTTTGTTCCAGTTGAATCGATCAGTGGCAGCAAATTTCCAGGGAGCAAAGTTAGTTTCAATGTTTGAAAACATGATGTTCCATTCAGTTGGACTTGATGACTCTTCCATTGCGGTATAACGTCGAAGCTGTAAAATTATGGACAATGGGTCAATATTTAGGGGGCAAGCCTCTACACATGCATTACAACTGGTACAAGCAAAAATCTCTTCTTTGGAAATATAATCACCCAACAATGATTTTCCATCATCTGGTCTTTTGGTTTTGTTTTGCTCCGACCATCCTATCTCTTCTACCCGGTCCCGCACATCCATCATAATTTTCCTGGGAGAGAGTTTTTTGCCGGTAAGATTAGCGGGACATTCCGAAGTGCAACGGCCGCATTCAGTACAGGTGTAGGCATTCATTATATTGAATCGCGTCAGGTCCTCCACGTCTTTGGCTCCAAATCTTGCCATGGGTTCAGCAGCATTGCCCTCTGCTGCAGAAATACCCAACATGATCTTCACCTCACTGGTAACATCTTCCATATTGTCCATCTTTCCTGCGGGATTGAGATTGGAATAGTAAGTATTAGGGAAAGCCATGAAAATGTGCAGATGTTTTGAGTAGGTGACATACACGGAAAATGCCAGAATTCCAATAATGTGGCCCCACCAGGCAAAGCGCTCTATGAATATTAGAAATCCCGTTGGAGCGGACTGAAACCATGGAATAAACTGGGCACTCAAATAAAATTTCCCAGTAGAGGTATAGGCAACGTCCCTGGCCTGAAGGATTTGATCGGTGGCATTCATGGTAAAGATAGCCGCCATCAACAGTATTTCAATGATCAGGATTACATTGGCGTCTAACCTTGGCCATGCCGTCATCTCTGCATTCCAAAATCTGCTGGTTTTCAGGACATTTCTTCGGATTAAAAACACCACACAGGCTATTACCACGGCCAGAGCCATGAACTCAAAAAAATTCAAACAAAACGTATAGAAAGCGCCCAAGAAAGGAGCAAAGATCCGGTGAGTTCCTAATATGCCATCAATCATAAATTCCAACACTTCCAGGTTGATGATCAAAAACCCCACATAGATCAGCAAATGAAAAAATGCCGGGACTACTCTTTTGAACATCTTCTTTTGCCCAAAGGCTATTAATAGCATAGTCTTCAACCGTTTATCAGGTTGATCGCTTCTATTTTCAGATCTGCCCAACTGGATATTTTTACGGATCCTGTTGATTCGTTGGAACAGAAGATAACCGCTGATTGCCAATACTATTACAAAAACAATTTGAGATATATAGGTCATTTTAAACGGCGTAAATTAAGCCGGCTAAGGTTATCTTTAAAATACACAAAAATTTTGCACCAAGAATAAATTTATATAGTTTTGTCCACTTAAATTTAGGTGATGTAGCTCAGGTGG
>QIEB01000107.1 GCA_003229495.1 Flammeovirgaceae bacterium | reverse complement strand
CAGCGTCCTGCATTTTCTTCACTTTGATAAAGCTTCTTTCTTCAGGAATAAAGTGCATCTTGTTGCAGGCGCTCTGACACTTAAGCTCACTTTTACATCTGGCGAGATCGATCACCATCACAAATTTCTTTCCTTTAATCCCTTCCCGTGCCTCTTTGTTGGTTATAATGGATATATCTGGTATAGTGGGTGTAATTTGAGATTTTGGTACCTCTATCAATTGTCCGTCCTGGGATAAAAGTTGAACCGTTTCTTCTTCAGCAGCTGCCGGAATCTCCTTAGCACAGTTAGCTAACACCCCGGAAGAGACTGCCATAGTGCCCAGACCCAGTCCTTTGAGGATAAATCGTCTTCTGGAACGTTTACTCTTATTCATGACTTATTGGTTTTTATCCAGGACCTCAGTGATTTATTTGAAACGGGCAGCGTAGATAATTTTGAATTAATCACGGACTTATCAACCCAGACCAGCTTCCCGTCGGGGGTGAGCATTTTAGCTTTGTCTACTTGCGGGCGGTCTTTTCCATGGATTTGGATGCGAACAAAATATATACTCAGAACGGCGGCTAAAGCCTTCAAACCTCTTCTGAGAAAGTTCCTTTTGTTCAAAGACACTCCCAAACGGTCTTTTATAAATTCCATAACCTGGTAATGTTAAAACCGATGAGAAAATTGCCATCCAGGAAGTCATTGCTATTGAAGACATTGTTGTACTGTGGTACCAGGTTTTGATAATTTCCCATGAATATTTGAAAACTATGTGAACTGGTAGTAATCTCCACTCCAAAACTTATGTTGGGATTAGGATTACCAGTGTCATGTTTGGTAAGAGGCTGATCATAGTTCACCATGAACGATGATACTGGTGAAAATTTATACCTCAGTCCGGACGCTATAGCTATATGGTCATTTTTCATACTTGATTCCGTCACATTAAAATGTGACAAACTGGGGGCCACCTGGATAGATAAAGCTTTGGAAACCTTCCTGGATACGATCAACTGGTGGAAATAAGATAACCTGTCTGAGGTATATGAGAACAGGTCCCCATCTCTGGAATCCAAGGTGGCGTTACCGAAATAAGTAACTGAAACCAAAACTTTATTTGACCGGGTTTGTTTGATCAATGCATACTTAATATTAAAATCCTGTAATCTTTGATTTTTAGTAGTACCAAATCCCACAGACAGATTTTCAATAATCGTATAGGTCATCCCCAGTCTTATATTGGAAGGTCCGAATATTCCAAAAAGGTCCTCTGAACCATTATTTACAGTACCAAATCGGTGTAATATGTCAAACTGCAAGGTTTTGGCAGCTGGTACTATAGTAGTCTGATTGTCGATAAGCCAGGTGCTTTCGAAAGGCGGCCTGATGGGCCGATGGTCATCTTGCTCTTCCACGTCTTCCTGCGCAAAAGCTGCAGGAATTAGCAGGCAACAAGCAAGCACCAATAAGCTTAACTTTTTCCCAAATCGATAAATAACTATACTTTTCATGATGATTTGATTTAATTGTTTAAAGCACCTTGTTCAATCCAGGCTAAAATGGCGGCGCTAATGGTGGGATCTATACCACTCGGAGGCATTGGCAGATCTCCCTGCCCATTTACCCAAAGGTACAGATGGCTATTTTCCGGAACGTCGGTATCTATAAGCTCATCTTCAGAAATTAGTGAGTTATAGGCCTCCGATGCAGTCAGATCAGGGTGAATACCACCTGTAGTATGGCAACCGCTAAAATTGCAGCTGGCATTAAAGATGGGAATGATGTCATTCTGAAAACTGACCGGCTGATCAATGGGTGGTATTTCCAACAGGTCATCATAATAGCACGAAGCCATTAAAAACATTATACCTGGAATCATTATAAATTTTAAGGATTTCATAATTAATCAATTTTGAGGTTGCTTAAATTGACCATTCATGTTGATCACTACGCGATCCGCTATATTACCGGATTCAATTCCAAATACAGTTAAGGCATTGATCTCAAACTGGGCTTCAAAACCTGCAACATTTGTAGGTACCTCTCGTAAAATGAGAAAGTCCGTACCCAAATAGGTAAGCGTCATAATCACTTCATCGGTTACTCCATGAAAAGTAAGGTCACCAGTTACTATATATCCAGTGGGATCGCTTTCATCGAACACTACACTTTTACTGATGAATACAGCCTCATCGGATACCTCGACACCAAAGGTGCCTAGCAAGCATCCCTGATCCCTTCCAGGTTCACCTGTATTAACAGTGGAAAGCGTAACCTTACCGGTTACCACGATATTTGCTGGATTAGCTTCATCAAATTCCAAGTCAATCTCAAATTCATTAAATCTTCCGGTCAATAATGCGGCTGTACCTAAGTAGGCGGATTGCCATCTGACACTGGAGTGGGTTTTGTCAAAGAAATAACCATCATTGAAGGAGACAATATCATCTCCACGTTCTATTGGAGGGAATCCTACGATAGGCATTTCAACATCGTCATGTGTACATTTCATCATAAATAATCCGAATATCATAAAGATTATAAATGTTAGGGCGAATATGTTTTTCATATACGTATTGTTTAAAATTTCAACTAAATCAATAGCAACTTAATAACAGAACCTGTAACCTGTAATTACCTCCATCAACCTGGCAAATGAAGTTTATCATCTCCTTATTTCTTTTAATTCTATTTCGATCAGAATGAGCATTAAAAAGTGACTAAGATCAATTAGGTGACAGACCCTCATCACCTGCTAATAATACTTTGGTCATTACTTTTGCATAACTCAGGATGTTTCAAAGCCTGTGGTAGCATAAAGACAACACCAAAATGCGCTATTCGCCCCTGTTGATCATAGTCATGGGTTTGCCGGGATCAGGAAAAACCTATTTTTCCGCTGCCTTTTCGAAGCAAATAAAGGGAGTACATATCAACAGCGATAAGATTCGTAAAAACCTATACCAACAGCCTGCTTATTCTGAAAGAGACAAAGGAGCAGTGTATTCGGTGATGTTTAATCAGGCATGCCAGGCCCTGAAAAGAGGCGAAATTGTAGTGGTTGACGCCACCTTCTCTCTTCAGAAGTATCGCCAGCCTTATTTAGATTTCGTCCAAAAGCATAAGATACCGGTAAAGTACCTACTGGTTGGGGCGGATGAGCATACCATAGCACTAAGACTCAAAAAGAAGCGTATCCACAGCGATGCGGATATTATGGTGTACAAAAAGATCAAATCTGAATTTGAACCGCTGAATAGCCAACATTTGGCGCTTAGTTCTGACAAACTTTCACTGGAAGAAATGATAGCACAAAGTCTTGAGTTTATCAGTATTTAAAACTAACAGTTATGACTGAGAATCAGGTCCAGCAGTTAATAGGGCATGGGAAATTACCGGATAATCAGGTATGTCAGGAGCTTAAACAAACGCATATTTCCTGGATCATCCTTTGCAGGGAATATGCTTATAAAATAAAAAAGCCTGTAAATCTCGGTTTTTTAGATTTTTCTACTTTGGAGAAAAGAAAATATTACTGTGATCAGGAACTGACTTTGAATCAAAGGCTCACCAGTGATATGTATTTAGACGTTCACCCTATCTGGCTGGATCATGGGGCCTATTTTATGGGACCCGGTACTGGGAAAATAGTTGACTATTCAGTGGGGATGCGAAGACTGGACAACTCCAGAGAAATGAGCAAACTACTACAGAGCAGCAAAGTCAGGAAAGTTGATATTAGAAATATCGTCAAACAACTGGTCGATTTTCATCAAACCACGGAAATAGTTAAAGGAAAGTTGACACCAGGGTTATTGATTGAAGATTTTAATGATATCCAACAAATTCAGTCATTCATCCTGAAGAATATAGGAGAGACCGCTTCAGCACAATTATGCGATATCATGTCCTATGTAGATTATTTTATTAATAATAAAGCAGCCTTAATCTCACAAAGGGATGCGGAAGGATTTACCCGAGATTGTCACGGAGACCTGCACTCGGGCAATATATTTCTGCTAGACCATCCAGTGGTGTTTGATTGTATTGAATTTGACAAACACCTGCGTCAAATAGATATCCTTAGTGAACTGGCCTTCTTTTGCATGGACCTGGAAATTTTTCAACGTTGCGATCTAAGTGAATATTTCCTGAAATCTTATAATAAAGCATTTCAGGTGATCAGGAATAAAAGCGAAGAGCGGCTTTTCTTGTTTTACAAACTCTACCGTGCCAATGTAAAGGTCAAGATAAATGCTATTAAAACCTGGCAAGCCTGCAATCCTGAAGAAAGGCAATCACGACTTGGTTTATTTAAAAAATATTTTCAACTGTTCCTGCATTATTACAATTTGCTTGAGAACACGGTCAACAGGCAAAGGTTTAGTTTTCATTCCAAGTGGTAATGTTAGCAGCTGGCAGCCCTCCAGCCCGATCAAACTTGCCACCCATATATAGCTTACCCTGGAAACGTTCAATCGCCATTACACGGCCATCAACGCCTTCACCTAACGTGTTCCATCGTTGGCCATTCCATTTCAAAATACCATTGTTCCTGGCTCCTGCTCTTTGATAGAGCCCCCCTACATAAAGCTCCTCATCAAATGTTTGCATGGTATAGACCTTCTCAATGGGATACGCGAACTCCTGGAAATGATTGTCTTCCCAATATCCACCCTTAAAATAAAGTTTGTTCCGGAGCCCCGTCATGTAGCTGCCATCACTATTACCGGCAAAGGGAAAATATGTTTCATAGTGATAGTAATTTAAAGATGTGGAGATATTAGTGAGGCCATTTTCCACCATAACCTCCTCCCAGCTAAACCCATCATACTGTAAATAGAATGGAGTGAATTCACATTCCCACCAATTTTCGAATGCAGTTGGAACACATACATCTATTGAGGCCCTGATGTAAAGCGAATTTTGGAATACCACCAGTTCCGAAACATAATTACCA
>QIEB01000323.1 GCA_003229495.1 Flammeovirgaceae bacterium | reverse complement strand
AGCAATGACCTGCTCATAAGTCAATGGTTTTTCAATCATTTGGTGGGATTCTCAAAAATCGCGGTGCCTAAAAACTGCACAATTTTAGCCAATATCATTGGTAAGAACTAAGCAATATCTAAATATTTTACCTGGTAAACACCCGGGAACAGGGCAATTTAAAAGCTATCAACCGTTGCGTATGCTTCAATCAGGGCCAATTCACCTTCCTTTCCAGGTAGGGCATTTCCGTGCTCCATGCCCACCACGCCATCATATCCTTTATCATGAATATGTTTGAATAAGTTTTTATAATTGATCTCCCCGGAAGTAGGCTCTTTGCGTCCTGGTACATCCCCAACCTGAAAATAAGGAATTTGATCCCAGCACAAATCAATATTAGTTATCAGATTACCTTCATTTCTTTGCATATGATACACATCATAAAGGATCTTGCAGGATGGGCTGTTCACTGCGGTGCAAATCATGTAAGTCTGGTGAGCGTTTCTTAAAAAAAGCTCGGGTGTGTCACTCAAGGGTTCCAGTACCATTACCAGATTATGAGGTTCCAATACTTCGGCACCTTTTCGCAGGGCTTTGATCACATTGCTGGTTTGTATTCCAATGGGCAGCGATCGATCATAGAAGCCGGGAACCACCGTCATCCAGCGGGCGTTAACTCTAGCAGCTACTTCTACTGCTCGTTCACAAGTCTTGACGAAATTACCAACAAATTTAGCCTGTCCAGTGGTGAGTGAAGTCATCCAATGCTCTCCAGTTAGAATGACAAAAACTCCCATGGTCATATTTAATTCACGTAGTTTTTCACCCAGTTGTTCCTGGAAGTCTACGGGCTGATCCATCAGTCCGTTGTATTCCAGCGCCCTAAATCCTACCTCATGCATAAATTGCAACTGATCTAGTCGATCTTCTCCAGCGCTATTTTTAAACATGCCAAAATGAGGCGCATACAGCAGTTTAAAATTATGACTGGGAATGACCAGGGAGGGTTTTGCCGCTAGCCAGGGTGGAGTCAATGCTAATCCGGCACTGGCCGCAACAGAGCGATTGATGAAAGATCTTCTATACATAAGAGTGCAGTTTAGGGGTAATTAAGCAAGCTGTTTTCCAATTTTAAGGAAAGACCGGCAATTCTCATAACTAAACAATTGATATTTAATCTTTAGCGCCGCTTATGATTACCTTAGCGGCCATGTCTGAAAAGCCAGGAATCTCATCAAAGAGGGTTTACGGAGTGCAGTTTTGGATGCTCTGCCTAAGCACTTTCCTGTTCTTTACCAGCTTTAACATGATTATTCCTGAGCTGCCTTCTTACCTAACCTCGATGGGCGGCGAGGATTATAAGGGACTGATAATTTCGCTTTTCACGCTGACTGCAGGTATTTCAAGACCCTTTAGTGGTAAACTAGCGGACACCGTGGGTCGGATCCCTGTTATGGTTTTCGGGTCGATTGTCTGTGTGATATGCGCATTTCTCTACCCTTTTTTTGGTACAATGTGGGGATTTTTCCTGTTGCGGCTGGTTCACGGATTTTCCACTGGGTTTCAGCCAACGGGAACTTCTGCTTATGTTGCCGATTTAATCCCCTTTCGCCGCAGAGGAGAGGCCTTGGGGTTACTCGGTTTGTTTGTTAGTCTTGGTTTTGCCGTGGGACCAGCAGTGGGAGCGTATTTAGCTCAACTAATGTCTGTGGAAGTCATGTTCTACACTTCATCCGCTGCCGCCTTATTATCTGTTTTGGTATTGGTCGGAATGAAAGAAACTCTTTCTCCAACACAGCGCTTTCATGGCTCTCACCTAAAAATCGACAGGCATGATATATTTGAACCAAAAGTATTATCACCCTCACTTGTTATGATGCTCACCGGTTTTTCTTTTGGTACCATCCTGACCATTATACCTGACTTCAGTGACTTTTTGGGAATAAGCAATCGTGGGATGTTTTTTACTGCTTTCACCATGGCTTCTATTTCAGTGCGGGTACTGGCTGGGAAAGCATCAGATCGTTTTGGCCGGGTTAATGTGTTGAAAATTGCTACCGCTGCTTTGGCTTTGTCCATGTATCTAATTGGTGCCGCAAATTCCTTTTATTCATTTATCGGAGCAGCGGTGCTGTTCGGATTGGCCAGCGGTATTAGTTCTCCAACTATCTTTGCCTGGACTATCGACCTGAGCTCCGAAGCCCATCGCGGCCGTGGAATGGCTACCATGTTTATTGCCTTAGAAATGGGAATTGGCAGTGGCGCCTTAATTTCCGGATGGCTTTACAGCAATGATTCTGGAATGTTTGCTTATACCTTCTGGTTGTGTAGTATTTTGGCATTTGTTGCCTTTCTGTATGTAAATTTGGGAACTTTTGGTAGCACAAAACAGGGGTAATCCCGAGAGTGGCTAAGTGGTGGGTTTGGTATGAGGCTAGATAGCCTCTCTCGGTGGGACATAGGAACAGCCGTGAGGCCCCATGAGCGACCAATCTGCCGGCCCTTATGATGAGGTAGCGTGGTATAACGTCCATCAGAGTGACGGTAAAATACATGGCTGCCTTTGCGTCTCTTGATAATAAACCCTAGCCTTAACAACAGTTTTTCAAATGTCTTGGCATCTACCAAGGGCAATTTACTCATACTGCAATGTAGATTTGCTGGAAGCCTATAAATTCAGATAAATTATCCAGTTCTTCCTGGCTGAGTTCTTCTAAACATAACTCAATCACTTCTTTTAGGTTTTCCTGCAATTCATCCAGGGTAGCGCCCTGGGTATGGGCTCCCGGTAGACTGGGTACTGAACCCACATAAAGGCCAGACACTTTGTCTTTTTCGATTTGTGCGGTAAATTGATAGGTTGTCATCTTCATAAAGATACGATTTTATTGTTGTTTTAGTCCTCAGGTTTTGGAACATCAAGTTTCAACCAAGCAGAAGGAACTGCGACTGGAGTAGTTGGGCCTTAGCTTGAAGCAGGCTGTCGATTTTGGATAGGTAGTAATCAGGTAAACCGCTGATGCTGTCCAGCTTTTGTTGGGCGCTTTGGGCCCATTGGGGGTTACTATTCAGGCTGTCCAGACGATTAATGAGGTTTTTAGAGAAGTTCAGATCTTGAAGGAGCTTTCCTTTAGGCAACAGAACATCAGACTGAAAACTGCTTTTGTGTAACAGGCTATCTTGGGCCATAATCCAAGGACCTACAACAATCAACATTACAACTAAATAGTATCTGATAGTATAATTTTTATTAGATGACATTACACAGCTTACCTTATCATCTACTTAAAAATCTAAGTATTAACCCCAAATCACACAAATTGAAATGGCGGCTCCAAAAATAATAGAAGCTGTCAAAAATCCAACAAACAGTATTATTTAGGATTACATTCACCTCGAATCATATGATGCTTGGTAGGCTTGTATTCATTTGGTTACTTGATCCAGTAAATGTTTAAAATTCTCATTGTTTTTGTAAGATTTTCCATTAAAACGTACTACTAGATTCCCAACGCATATTTTTCCTTTTTGATCATTTCCAGACATAATTTCGATTTTTATTCTTGTATCTGGATATGGATTGTAATTCTCATCAATCTCCTCAAGATTATTTAACTCTTGTGCCAAGCGATCAGAAACTATCTCGTTGGTCTTATATGTTTCTCGGAAATACTCTTCAAAACTCTGGCAATCCACACGTATTGGAGTCATGATAGATAAATTTACATAGTATAACTTGAATTTCGTCTCTTTAGAATTCGTTATTTGTTCTTGGGAGTATAAGCAAGAAGATATCCCTAGTAAGATTGCAAAACTTATTAATAGTCTATTTTTCATTTTCTGGTTTTTTTTCAGGAGTTATAGTTATACTGAGTTCTGTAGACGTAGGTCCTGTCGTTGGATAAAGGGAACCACCGTGGTTTGTTCTAGTTACTTCATCCGCTTCAATTTCTCCTAGCCTTCTAGCTGTATCCTGCTCAGAGCCGGTTATTACTCTTTCCTCCTCTTTATCTCCGAAATCCTTGTCTGGTATATCTTTATCCTTTTTTAGTTGGTCAGGGTTTTTGTCAGACTGCAATCCATGATCTGCTTCATGATTCAAAACTGTTGTAGGGGAAAGCTCAACTAAATTATCGGTCAAAATCGCTTGTTCTGGATTCCACAATATCGTGTTGGTCTCCCCGTCGAAAAACGACCCATCTTCTGATTGATTGATCAAGAAAATAGTTTCACTACTTTCCAATTGAGCCAGTATTCCTGCCGCACCATTTTCATTAAGGAACTGAACTGCTTCAGCAAATTGTCGTTTAAACTTTTTCGATACACCATTCGCGAATTTAATCTTTCTGCCATCTGGGTCTATAAATTTTATTGGGTTATTGGCTACATATGCAAAAGGAGAAATTGAATGATACTTATCAGATAAGGGATCTATTGACCCCCATCTCCCCAGCGCCGCATCATACATCCTGGCCCCATAGTCATACCATCCTAGGTCTAACTCATCCTGCTCCTCCTTGCCATTGTACTTCCACGGGTTAGAGCCCTCTTTCCCCAGACCCTTCATGGTGAGCCCAAATGGGTAGTAGTGGTCTTCTTGTATGATAGGGTGCTCAATATGGGATAGTGAGCTCATCCCCGCCTTCGTCAAGACTACGGCCGGGCGGCGCAAAGAACACATCCAAAATCCCCTCCATCACTTTTCAGGCCAGCAAAGGCAATCCTTACTGCTCGATATTATTCTTCTCCAAATACTGCAGCCAGGCAATTTTCCCCTTTAGCTTTTTTCGTTCTTCAACACCGGGTGTGTGAGTAGAGTCGATGGCCATTATTTTGTCATAGTAATTTAGTGATACCCAGTAGGCTTTTCGGCGGTCAGAAATCCGTGCCAGCGTTAGCAAAGCTTCTGTGTCTTGTTCATCCAGTTTTAGGGCACCATTTGAATAGTACCTGGCGGAATCGTATTTGCGCTTTCTATAGTA
>QIEB01000621.1 GCA_003229495.1 Flammeovirgaceae bacterium | reverse complement strand
AATTCGATAAGCGTAAGCGGATACCATCTCCATGAGGCCGGGGCTCCCGCTGATCTTGAACTAGCCTATACTCTTGCAAATGGGCTGGAATACCTGAGAACTGGCATTAAATCGGGACTAAAAGTCGACACATTGGCGCCCCGAATATCTTTCTTCTGGGCAGTAGGAATGAATCATTTCATGGAAATCGCCAAACTGAGAGCAGGACGCCTGTTGTGGGCAAAACTAGTGAAAAGTTTCAATCCTCAAAAGCCCCAATCCATGGCGCTGAGAGCACATTGTCAAACCTCAGGGTGGAGTTTGACGGAGCAAGATCCCTTTAACAACGTCACTCGAACCTGTATAGAGGCATTAGCCGCGGTAATGGGGGGCACTCAGTCTCTTCACACCAATGCCCTGGACGAGGCAATCGCCCTTCCCACCGATTCCTCAGCAAAGATTGCACGTGACACCCAATTATTTCTCCAGGGTCAAGCTGGAGTTACTAAAGCCATAGACCCCTGGGGTGGTTCTTTCTATGTAGAATTTCTAACCAGGGAATTGTTCAAGCGTGCCCTTGGGCATATCGAAGAAGTTGAGAAAATGGGAGGTATGACCAAAGCGATTGAAACTGGTTTGCCGAAAATGCGCGTGGAAGCCGCAGCCGCCCGCAAACAGGGTCGTATTGATAGTGGTAAGGATATAATCATTGGAGTAAACAGGTACCAGGTACCAGATAGGCAAAGGTTGGAATTGCTGGAAGTTGACAACAAAAAAGTGCGGGAGGCACAGATCCAACAAATAAATCAGACCAAAAGATCAAGGGACGCGGAGCGTGTTAAAGAAACCCTGGGAGCATTAAAGTACTCTGCCGAAACAGGAAAAGGGAATTTATTGAGTTGCGCCATTGAGGCTGCCAGGGCAAAAGCGACACTGGGTGAGATCTCAAAGGCCATGGAAGAAGTTGTGGGACGACATACTGCGTCAATCAAATCCATTACAGGTATTTATTCAAAAGAGGTTATGGAAGACTCTCAATTTATTAAAGCACAGAAATTAGCTGATGATTTTGAAGGAATAGAAGGCCGTCGACCACGTATTTTAATTGCAAAGATGGGTCAGGACGGACATGACCGGGGAGCTAAAGTAATTGCTACCAGTTTTGCTGACATGGGTTTTGATGTGGACATTGGACCATTGTTCCAAACACCACAAGAAGTAGCAAGACAAGCTATGGAAAATGATGTGCACCTGGTGGGAGTAAGCAGCCTGGCGGGTAGTCACAAAACATTGATCCCGGATTTGATCGATGCCCTCAATGAGTTAGGCAGGTCTGATATCCACATTGTTGCCGGCGGGGTGATCCCCAAACAAGATCATGAGTTTCTGCTGGATCTAGGAGTTATCGCCGTTTTCGGACCAGGTACGGCAATTTCGGATGCGGCTATTGATATTCTGGAGAAGCTAATGGAATAAATGATGAATTTCTAATTATCTACCAAATTCGGTTTGCGGTAATTTGCAGTATTTAGTTCAGGCTCAAACTCCAGGATAAACTCAACCCGACGATTAAGAGTGCGCCCATACGCTGTGCTATTTGCATGGATCGGTTGTGTTTCACCATAATACAGGGTTTGTATCCTTGATCCTTCCACACCCTGGTCCAATAGATAATTTGCTACTGCTATAGAACGCTGTGCTGAAAGTTTACGATTGTAGGCCATGGAGCCTACATTGTCTGTATGCCCTATAATTTTGACGGTTGCCCGCGGATTTTCAGCTGCTATATCAGACAGTTTTTGGAGCCGCTGACTGGACACTGGAGTAATGTCAAATGAATTAAACTCGAATTGTATATTGTACCATTTTCTTTCAAGTGCCGTTATGGCAGCAGGAGCACCTGGCAATTCGGGAGGAATAAGGTGTTCTACTTTGGATGCAACCCGATGCACCATAAGGTCCTCCGCCGGACGCTCACTATCCCTGTTGTGAACAGGCTCGAAGGGATTGTCCCACACGACTACCTGATCGCCAAAACTTCGAAACGAACCGGCCTCCAGGAAAACTCCTGAATCAAGGATGTAGTCCGATACATCCGCAATTGCCAACTTGATATGATAAATCTCATTGGGTACTACCCTACAACGTGCTTCCAATACCTGAGTGAAGCCATCAAACTGGACATTGTAGGGAGATTTTTTGGGGGCTTTCCCATAACGCTTGTTTCGCACTGGCTTCTTTTTTCTATTGTCCCATATATAAGGGTGACTGGTGTTTTGGTAGCCGTTGTCGTGATAGAACTTCTTGTTCTTTTTGTGGTTGATGTTGTTGACAGTGATTGGCTCACCCGTTTGAGGCAATACCGCCAGGTTCAGGTGGTCGAGACCAGGTCCGTCAATGAAAAACCCGAATACATCGTTGTATTTGGAACCGACATATTCCAAATATTCTTCTGATCCAAAAGTAAAGTTAAATGAGAGGTATTCTGAGCTTGTCACGAAGTCGAACTCCAATATTGCCGCGTCATGGGTTTTTCCGGCACTTAAATGATCCAAATCAATGTCGCCGGCGGTACCACTGGCCCATCCCCTGTCCGGTACTCTGTTAGGTCCCTTGACAAAAAAGGCATTTCCTGTAGTAAGTAAAATACCCTCTTCGAGGTGTACATTGAATGCAGGATCCTGGAAATGAGCAATCGCATGTTTTGGTCCCTGGTAGCTTACAGGGCCAACCAATACTCCGTTTCCAATCAGAATTTTTTTAACCAACCTTTCTGCTGTGAAGGAGGTGTCAATAGTTATTTGAGCCTGGGAAGGTAATATGGTTAATAATACCAGAGCCAAGCACAGCCCGTTTACTATTTTAGTGTTTATCATGTTTCTTAAGCCTTTACACACCTGCGTGACACTTTGGGCTATAAGAAAATTACTTCATTTTCAGATTTTAATCAATGTTACATTGGTGCCATAGCTTCAAGCACAAGAGGACCATCCAGAGGGATGGCCCTTTTTGTAGAAACAGAAATTATGCCTGTTTGTTCCGTTGCTGGTAGCTATTGCAACCCATTTCTCTTTGCAAATAGTTCGTACGCAATACTAAACTGCTCCACATCAGGTGACAACTGTACCGCTTTTTCGTAGTTCATTAGTGCATCGATCAACAAATTGTTTTCCTCAAAGAAAGTAGCTAGAATCAATTTGTTCAAAGAGGATTCTTCTTTGAGGGAAACTGATAGTTGTTCCAGTTCTTTAAGGATAGGATCTGCATCAACGCCTGTAAGTCGTTTGATACCGTAATTACCTGAATATATTTTATCGTTACCTTTTACATGTACACTAACTATGATCAATTCTTCAGTGTTAAAAGGAGACTTTGTAAGTTCTAATAATATATGTGCCTGAGTCAATTCTTTTGTCAGGATCACTTCGTCATACATATTTTTTACTGTAAATACATACCGGTCTGCGTCCTTAACATCATTCCATCGAATGAGGGCTTCTTTACTCAGAACCTCCACGGAACTTGGCATTTTCAAACTGATGGGTGCATCAAGAACACTACGTTCTACCGCTCCTGTTATAGTTAAATGTTCCCTATGGTTCTTATTGATATCCTCTTGGTCATTGGAAGTCATCTTGTTAATCACAAAGTTCGCGTATTTGCTAGCGACACTAGATTTGGCATTTCCTAACTTAGCGGCTAAATCACGAACGTAGTAGTCACCTTCATTTTTCAACTCCACCGTTTTACCACTGGCATGGACCAGTCCGATGTAGGAATTCTCGGAGATGCGCAATTCATCATCACTGTTCAAAGTTGTTCCAGTTTGTATTGGCTGCCAGTCCTTAGGATGGTCTGCAATTTTTACGGTATTTCCTCCTTTATTTGCCAACACTTTGAAAACGTAATCCTGAGCGTTGAGCGGGTTTACCAATAAAACCGTAAATGACAAGGCCGTTATTATTAGTTTCATTATATTCTATATTTGATAAGTTAAATTCTATTATACATCCATTAATCCTTTAGTGGTTGAAAAAGTAACCTCCTTTGTTCCTTTGAAAATAAATTTTTCAGCACACCGTAATATAATTCCAGTGAGTCACCAGCAAATAAAACCGCTATAATCCCCAGGGTTAAGTTCAATTTATAGCTGAAATAATTAAATACCAGCACCACTACTAGTAGTAAAATAAGGACCTCTATCAACTGGATGGATTTTGTGAGTCCATCGTACCAGCGGGGCAATAGCTTATATATTAGTGAAAATCCTATAACATTCATCAAGCACAACAAAGCTCCAACCACAATACCAGCCGTTTCACTCATGGGATCAATATAGTTGTTATTCAAAATCATTGATAAAATATTAGCATGAACAACTACGCCGTACATATCGGGATTTGTACGGCCGGCATATTTCATATTCAAAGGAGTGTATAGTTTGTCCTCCCAGGAGGTATCGCTCAGGTCCTCACCCAGATAGCCTAAAATGACAATTTTACCTTCAAATACATCTGAAACAAAATTTCCTTCAAAAACATCCATCCAGTCCAATACCATGAACTTATTGGTAAACCCACTGTTTTTGCTGTTGGCTTCAACAATGTTGCCCCCATAATTTATAAGCTCTACAGTATTTTGACGCTGGTTAAACCACTTTGCCGCGTCAGGATCGAATAATTCTGCCAATATTAGCGCAAATAACTGCTGTTTTCCATCGGTAGTCCATTCAATGGACGAAAATGAACGACACACTTTAAAACTATCTTGCTCTTTGGCTGAGGTAATTAAGTTGGCAAACCCCAAATGAGCATTATCCAGGAACAAAGGATTTGAGGTCTCAAGGGTATCAAAAATTTCCCGGTTTGGATTATAATGGTTTAACTTGGTTACCAGGACCAGATTGTCAATCTGCTGCAGGGAAGCTGAAAGTGAGCTGTCCTGATGTGGATCGTGTAATTCTCTAAAAAAAGCATCGATCCCAATTA
>QIEB01000139.1 GCA_003229495.1 Flammeovirgaceae bacterium | reverse complement strand
AATGAGAATAGCCTGTGGATTGGCACATTTAATGGTTTGAATCGCATTGATATAAATACAAAATCCATTAGATCCTGGAAACATGAGGAAAATCACCCAAAGAGTTTAAGCGGTGTGGAAGTGTATGCACTATGCAAAGATTTACAAGGGGGACTTTGGATAGGTACGGACAATGGACTTAATTACTACGATCGTCTAAACGATAATTTCAGGCATTTCACCACCACCGATGGACTGGCAAGTAATACCATAAAAGGAATATTGGCTGATGATGAAAACAATCTCTGGATAAGTACCAATCGTGGAATTTCCAGACTTTCAATTTCCAATATGGAGTTTAGAAATTATGGGGTTGACGACGGTTTACAAGGGCTTGGATTTAACGAAAATGCCGCAGTTAAGGCATCTGATGGAAGAATGTTTTTTGGAAGTACCAATGGCTTAAGTTATTTCCATCCAGCTGAAATCATCAGTAATCCTATAATTCCACCGGTCATTATTACTACGCTGCTTGTGTCTAATAAACCAGTAGAAATTGGTGAAAATTCCATTTTGAAAAAGCCGATTAGTGATACGGAATCAATCACATTAACGCACAATCATTCGGTGTTTACTTTTGAATTCGTTGCCTTAAATTACACCTCTCCCAAAAAAAATCAATACGCCTATATGCTTGAAGGGTTTGATGAGGACTGGAACTATGTTCGATCAAATCAACAGGCCACTTACACCAATATTGGTGCTGGGAAATATAACTTCAGAGTGAAGGCGTCAAACAACGATGGATTTTGGAATGAATCAGGTACCTCCCTGAAGGTAGTGGTATTACCTGTTTGGTGGAAAACCAAGTGGGCCTTTTCTGGCTATTTTATAGTGTTTCTAATGGCTGGATTGGGCGCAAGGAAATCGGCGATTTCCAGAATTAAATTATTGAACGATCTTAAATTAGAACGCCTGGCAAAAGAGAAAGAACATGAAATTAATCAGATAAAAATAAGGTTTTTCACCAACCTATCACACGAATTCAGGACACCACTTACCCTAATCCTAGGACCTCTGGACAAGATCATTACAGACGGAATCAGGGATAGGAATATACGAAAACAGTTGCAATTGATGCAAAGAAATGCAAGAAGACTGTTCAGACTAATAAATCAACTCATGGACTTCAGAAAGGTGGAACAAGGCCAAATGGAATTTCAAGCTACTGAGGTTGATATAATTTTATTTGTCAAAAAAATAGTAGAGAACTTCAATTCGTTGGCAGCAGAAAACGACATTCGATTGAGCTTTAAAACCAGTCTGACCTATCAAAATATCTGGTTCGACAAAGAAATGATTGATAAAGTACTTTATAATTTATTGTCAAACGCTTTTAATTTTACTGATAAAGGCGGCTCTATAAGGGTATCAATTGAATTCGCCACCAGTTTCAAAGGAGGTGATGGTCAAATATTAAAAAATAAAGGTGGAAACATCGCTATTACGGTTAGTGATACCGGCAAAGGAATCACTCAAGAAAACCAAAAATTAATTTTTAGACGGTTTTATCAGGCTGAGCATATTGGCCTTGGCACTGGTATAGGATTATCCCTTGCAAAAAGTTTAGTAGAACTACATAAAGGGGACATATCAGTGACGAGTGAAATAGGCAAAGGCAGTAAATTCATCGTTCAACTGCCACTAGGAATGGATCATCTCGATGAAAGTATGCTTTTGACTGAGACCCTTGAACATACTAACAACAGTCAAAACTATTTATCTCCTCAACCAGAACCTGTGGAGTCTCAGGATGAGATAGTGGAAAATCAAAGCCGTAAAGAGTGTAGTCTTTTGATTGTTGAAGATAATAACGAGTTACGTTATTTTATGAAAGAGAGTCTTATTGATACCTACAATATTTTTGAAGCAACCAATGGGTTAGAAGCGCTTGAGGTAGCAGTTAGTAAATCCGTTGATCTGGTAATATCCGATGTAATGATGCCCCAGATGGGTGGCTTTGAATTTTGCAGGGAATTGAAAACAAATATAAAAATTAGTCATATTCCCGTTATTTTGTTAACGGCCAAATCAACTGAAGACGATGTGGTAGAAGGACTACAAATGGGAGCAGACGGATATGTTACCAAGCCCTTTTCAATCAAATTGTTACACGCAAGAATTAAGAATCTAATCGAATCAAGAGCGAAGTTAAAAGACCAGTTCAGGAAGCATGTTGATTTAGATGCTTATGCCGTCACCTCAACGGAGATCGACCTCCATTTTCTACAGCAAGTGGTAAAGCTTACCGAAAATAACATGGCAGATTCTGACTTTAGTATTGATGAAATTTTAAAAGAAGTCGGTATGAGTCGTAGTAACTTTTTTAGAAAAATAAAATCATTAACTGGTCAATCGCCGATAGATTTTATCAGTAGTATACGCTTCAAGAACGCCGCCAAACTACTGTTAAACAACGAAAATAACGTAACTGAGGTGGCATTTAAGATCGGATACGCTTCAACTAAGAATTTTAGAAACGGTTTTAAGAAACATTTTAGTGTAACTCCAACGGAGTACATAAAGATGAACCATCAAGACTAGCCCAGTTTTAGAATCATCGCTGCTTATTTAGATTAGCTTCCTGATTTTATGAATTCCAGCAAATCCGCCATCTCTTGTTTGTCAATCTGTCCATACAATCCTTCCGGCATAGCGGAGATTTCAGAAGCAGAAGCATGTTCCACGTCATCCCGTAAAATCACTGTTTTCTCTCCCATTGCATTTCTTAAAGTGATTGAGTTAACGCTTTCCTGAGTTACTATCCCGGAGTGGGTATTTCCATTTTTGTCGGTAAAGGTCCAGAACTCGTAGCCATCAGCTATTGATTTATTCGGTTTTAGGATGTCCACCATAATACCGGCTTTGTCCCGATTGCGAATTGCTGAAAGGTCTGGTCCAAACGAGACCCCGTTCTGGCCACTGATCTGATGACAGGAGGAACATGATTGTTTGAAAATATGAGCTCCGTTCACTGCTATCCCTTGCATGGCCAATACACTCTGATATGCCACCCAAATAGAATCTGAAGCAGTTTCATTCCCCTGCAGCACTGACCTGGCTCTACCCCTTACCTCATCATTGCTGCTGTTAAGTAAGCCTACAGTCCTGGGCCAGCCCAGGGTAGAGGCCTGTATTTGAGCATTCTCAACTGCCTCTATCAGAAGCAACCTGCGCTGGTTGGTGTTAAATATATTAATGGCCTCATCTCTTGTCTGAGGAGTTAATTCCTTCCAATTATTGATCAGGAATTCACAAGGACTTATTCCTTCAATCTCATCCAATGCCCCAATTGCGACATTTTGCAGTTCCAATGATTGGTTTGATGTTATTATTTTTTGGAATATAACCTGATGACCAGAGGGATCATGCCAACCAAGTACTTTCAGGGCATCCCCCCGATATGCCGGACTGAGTTTCTCATCCTCTACCACGGATATGGCTTTTGTGGAAATCAGCCGGGGCTGGTGAAAATATCCTACTGTGTTTAGTAACTCAAGGCTGCCGGACCTGAGTTCGGCGTCAGTGTTTTTAGAGAAAAAGCCTGCGAGAGACTGAAGCGTAGAAGCTTTTAGAGAAAGATCAATTGCTCCACCTTGTGACAACCCCTCCAACGATACCGCCTGCCACCAGTTGTTTCCTTTCGATTTGTCGTTTACGATCGTTTGAATTACCTGTCGAATTGCCCCGGCTTCACCTTCTTTAGCTATAGTCTTAGTCAAATTATTGAAAAACACTTTTCTGCCCTCACTTTCCCTTGACCCCAAAACCTTAGAGGCTTCTTTAAAAAGTCCCAATGCATCCAATGAAATGGCAGACAAAGCGGCTATCTGTACCCAGGAGTCCTCAATGTCCTGGAACAGCAATTCCATACTGGCTTCCCGTGTCGCAGGGGAATCAAAATAACCCAAGGTGCACAATAACTGAAACCTGACTTTTGGATCGGGGTCATTCTTCATAGCCACCAGACTGCTCGATAACCCCGGGAAATCCTGACGGTATTTTTCAGCCAACTTAACGGCATTTTCCCTGACTCCTGGCTCTGGATGACTCAGTGCCATTAGAATGAGATTTTTATCAAATTCTTGAAGTCCATCCAAGGTCCACAAGCCATGTACTATACCAAGAGCTGAGGTGGTACTGTTAATGAACTCTTTTAATTTGGGTATCGTCTCTTCATGCTTACGGTCTACCAATATCCGTTGTGCATGCCGTCGCCACCAGATATTTGGGTGTTGCAATTGTTCTATAAGAACATCATCATTTTCCTTGCCCAGGGATATACCTCCGATCAAAGGCTTTGAAGTGGTCCCTTTAGGTGAAATTCGGAAAATGCGGCCTTTGTCATTACCTGCATACAGATCTCCCGAATTGAGCGCTTCCTCCGATATCCATTCAGGATGTTCAATAATCTTTCGGTGATAATCCAGCAAATACATCGATCCGTCAGGGCCAATATAGAAGTTTACCGGTCTGAACCAACCATCGGTGGATGCTAAAAACTCTCTGTTTTCCAAATGTCGTTTTGAGGCGAAGGTTGCTCCTTTGTCATAAACACTATCGGTATGGACCAGGTTGTGGGAGGGTTCCGCAATAAACGTGACATTTTGATAAGACTCAGGGAATAAATCCCCCAAATACCAGGTCAACCCACAAGAGGATGTGATGGCTCCTACATCTGTCAACAGCTGATGTACCGGATTCTGGGTAATAGGATATATATCAAATCCAATTCCATAGTCGGGTAGGTAATGGCGATCTGAGGGGACTACCAGATGCTGATTTCTCAAAAGATACTGTGCGCCCATTACTTCATGAAACAGGTGACGTGCATTGTGGGTCAAAAAATGATGTCCCCATTGATCAAAGGTGTGTCCGAATTGAGTGTAACCTGAAAGCATTTCCAGGGTTAATTCATCAGGATTGAATCTCACATTCAAGTCATTGGCGTT
>QIEB01000329.1 GCA_003229495.1 Flammeovirgaceae bacterium | reverse complement strand
CCTTTTTGGGAAAAAAGTTATTTTCTGATGCGGTGTCGGCAGTTTCACCATTGGGGTCCAAGGAAATGTTTACCACTTCTTTTTCTTTAACAAACACCTTGGTAACAACATTCTCATTCAGCCTCCATATCTCAGCGGGAATTTTTTCGACCTCCTTAGTCCCGTCTTTATAAGTAAACTCAATGATAATCGGGCTTACTAATCCACCAATATTGGTGAAGGTAATTTCGTAGAAATTCTGGTTCGAGTGGTTTTGCACAATGCCCTCATCGTCCACACGAGCGAGGAATTCTCCATAATAGCGTCCGTCTGTGGGGATTACCGTAAACTCCGTGAAACCATCTTCAAAGTCACTGGTTTTCTCTGATTGCTGGTTTTCACCGGCGCCCACTTTTTGTTTTTTGTTTGTCAGCTGCCCAATTGTTTCCTCTGTTTGTTTAATTCGGTACCATTTTACCTGGTCAATGCCCAGGTCCACATGGTCAGTACCGTAAAACCAACCACGCCAAAACCAATCCAAATCAATAGCCGAAGCGTCTTCCATGGTCCTGAAAAAATCAGCGGGTGTTGGATGTTTGAAAGCCCATCTCATTGCATACTCTTTAAATGCATAGTCAAACAATTCCGGCCCCATTACGGTTTCACGTAGTATGGTAAGTGCTGCTGCAGGCTTACCATAGGCGTTGTTACCAAATTGCAAAATCTGCTCCGAGTTGGTCATGATCGGTCGAATGTAACTTTTATCACCGCTCATATAAGGTACAATGCTTGATGCCGGACCTCTTTTGGAAGGAAAATTATCATATTTTTCAACCTCTGTCCTGTATTGTACGAATGTGTTCAACCCCTCATCCATCCAGGTCCATTGCCTCTCATCAGAGTTTATGATCATCGGAAAAAAGTTATGTCCAACTTCATGAATGATCACCCCGATCATGCCGTATTTAACCCTATCGGAGTAAGTTCCATCCTTATCGGGTCTTCCAAAATTAAAGCATATCATAGGGTACTCCATCCCAATGCTGGCGGCATGTACGGATATGGCCACCGGGTAGGGGTAGTCAATAGTATACCTGGAGTAGGTTTTCAGGGTATTCACCACAGCTTCAGTACTGTGTTTTTCCCACAATGGATTTCCCTCTTTAGGATAAAAAGACATAGCCAGAGGCTTTTTATCATTTATCTCTACCCCTTGCGCGTCCCAAATAAATTTGCGGCTGGTAGCAAATGCGAAATCCCGAACATTCTCAGCGCTAAATTTCCAGGTACTTGTCTTATCATTAACCGGGGCTTTTTCCTTGGCTATTGCTGTTGATTCAGAAACTATGATTAGGGGTTTATCTGCGTCTTTGGCCTGTTGGAATCGACTATATTCTTCTTTGGAAAGTACCTCCCTGGGGTTATTTAAAGTACCGGTGGCCGCCACAATGTGATCAGCTGGCACTGTGATCTCTACTTCGTAATCACCAAAAGGCAGTGCAAACTCACCTTTATCTAAAAATTGCTTGTTCTGCCAGCCATTAACGTCATCATAAACCGCCATTCTTGGAAACCACTGAGCAATGGTATAGAGGTAGTTTCCATCTTCAGGAAATAGCTCGTAACCAGAACGACCTCCAACCAGCATTCGGTCATTGATATTGTAACTCCAGTTGATTCTAAAGCGGTAACTATCACCCGCATTGAGTATCTCAGGAATTTCAATCCGCATCATGGTACTGTTAATTGTATGAGCAAGGTCGTTTCCTTCAGAGTCTGTAACTTTGTGTATGTTATACCCACCCTCATAGTTAAAATCCTGGGCAATTGCCTGCAAGGATTTTGCTGACAGGCTGTCTCTGATGCTGCTTCTGCTGGTTTTATAGGTGTTAGAATCTTCAGCTCGTCGGTTTTGATCCAGCTGTATCCATAAATAACCCAGAGGGTCTGGGGAATTATTAGTGTAGGTTATAGTCTCTGATCCAGTGATCGATTGATTCAGGTCATTCAAGGTCACTGAAATGTCATAGTCCGCTTGTTGTTGCCAGTATTCATGCCCCGGTCGTCCAGAGGCACTCCGATATGAGTTAGGCGTAGGAAGCATTGTTCCTAACTGTTCGAATTTTTGTTGATATTCCTGAGCCCATAGCATGCTTGCTGTAGACATCAGAAGTACGATTAGTCTTGTATGTTTCATCATATTTCTAATTCCAGTAGTCAGATTGAACAATCATCATCAACGCGATGCCAGCTATAGCAGAGGACACTACTAATTTCCAATCCCGCTGCTTCACTCCCAAAATTGTGATCAAAATAAATGAGATCAGTGTGAAAATGCCAACAATTATTATTTGACCTACCTCTAATCCTAGATTAAAGGCAAATAATGGTTTTAGAACTTTTGCTTCTTTACCCAGTAACGCCCTCAGGTAATTTGAAAACCCCATGCCATGAATAAACCCAAAGAACAGGGCAAGGAGGTAATTATTGTTAAGATAAGCAGCGTTCCTGATGGACCGGGATCTAAAAATGTTTGAAAAAGCAGTAACGAAAATGGTTGCAGGAATTAACATTTCAATCAGGGTCATGTCGATATTTATGACCCGAAAGGTAGCTAGTGCCAGAGTAATGGAATGACCAACAGTAAATGCTGTTACCAAAATCAAGATCTTCTTCCAATCCCCCGCCACGTAGATTGCACATAAAGCCAGAATAAAGAGTATATGGTCATATCCCTGTATATCCAGGATATGCTCCAGTCCCAACTGTAAATACATATAAAACTCATTCATACGGTAGTCTCCATTAATTGGTATATATCTTGAAACAATTTGTAATATTAATTCATAATTTTGAATTCCCGACAATGCACAATCAATGATTCAAGTAGCACTTCTCTTGGTATTTGAATGCGCCTTCTGGTGTTCGCATCCTTTTCACTTGAGTATCTGCGAAATAAAGCATGATGCCGAAAGTAAATCCGTACAGATTACCAGTAGCCTGTTTCAGGATGATCTTGAGATTGTATTAAATCAAATACGTGGCACCAGCGATTATTTTAATGAAGTCAGTGAATCTGAAATAAAAGAAGATCTGAAAGAATATTTTAAGCAGCATCTGCAGGTATCGATAGATGACAACCCAAGATCAACGCAATTTCTGGGATTCGAAATTGAAGAAAATGTGGTTTGGTGTTACTTAGAGATTAACCAAGTGAAATCAATAAGAGAAATGTTCCTAAGATATACCCCGCTACTGGACATTTTCGATAATCAAATCAATTTGGCTCATATTCGGTATCAGGGAAAAGTTAAAAGTTTAAAATTTCAGCGCAATCAACCTACAGGAACCGCTACTTTTAATGAATGATTAATCCCTTCTTTCGGCGAGCGCTCTTTTAGCAAGCTTAAACCTGAAAATTTTATCTGTCCCTTTTCTGTTAGAGGAAAAGTATCCAAAAGAATTGTTAGGGGACCAAATAATACCAAAATCATCACCTTGTGAATTAATCGGGAACCCCATATTCTCAGGTTGAATTTGGCTATTAAAGCCCGCCTTAAAAATGTCAAGTCCTCCTAATCCACCACGTCCTTCAGAGGCAAAATAAAGCATGCCCTGCTCGTCTAGCGAAGGGAATAGTTCATTACCTGCGGTGTTAATACCAGGTCCAGCATTTACCGGCTCCTGCCATTCTCCCCTTTTGAAATCGGTACGATAAATATCAGTACCTCCATAACCGCCCGGCATATTCGAAGCAAAATATATGGTAGTCCCATCCTTGTTGATAGCCGGATGCCCTATGGAGTAATTTGCATGGTAAAACAATTTCTTAGGACTGGTCCAATTGCCGGAGGCGTTTCGTTCTGCTATCATCAACTGAAGATTTCTGGTGTCTCCATCCCCTTTGTTGAATGCACTTCTGGTAAAAATCACCTTGTTTCCTTGTTCAAAGAATGTCGCAGGGCCTTCATGAAACACGGAATTCAATTTATCGTCCAGGTACTTGGGGTATCCAGGTTTTCCATCGATAAGAGGCACGTAGTATAAGTCAAAGTAAGGACCTTCGTTCCAAGTAGTAATCTTCTTAACCAGGCTACCTGAATTTCCTTCTCCTACAAACACTAAACCTTCATCAAATATTGCCGGGCTGAATACGGACCCTGGGAGCCCAATCGACAACTGCTCCACTTCGAATCTATCATCAAAAAGTAGTTGTGGGTTCTCCAGGCTGGTCAGTGCGGCAATTGCACGTTGATCATTTGGATGGACTTTTAGATATTCTGAGTACCAAAATTTCGCCTGCTGGTACTTTTTAATGGCACATAATACCGATGCGTAATAAAATAAATGCTCACTGGATGATTGATCATTCTGCATGACATGATCATACCAATATGCAGCATTATGAGGTTCCCGCAGAAAACGGTAGCAGTCTCCTAATCTTAATTTGACCGCTTGATCTTCAGGATGTTCCCGGATAATCTTTTGATAAAGTTTGGCTGCATGAGAGTATGCCTGTCTTTCAAAATATATCTCCGCATGATTTCTGATACTACTCTCTGAGCGCAAGGAAATATATCTGCCAATTTGGCCATATAGAGGTACCAGCCCTAATAACATTAATAAACCCCATGCTGAAATAAAATGTCTCATACCTCAGAATTGTGCTAAGGTACAATTTACTCAGGGACAGGATAACTACCAGGGCAATTAATGTTGCTTCATTACATCGGTAATGATAATTTCAAGAAAACTCTGTATACGAAAAGTTCAGAAGGCTGAGTGAACTAGTATTTAACAATTTCAAACTCCGTGCGCCGATTGAACTGATGCTGGGCCTCCGAACAAAGAGCATCGTTTCCGCAATCATTTACCAATTGTCGCTCCCCGAAGTGATATTGGGTCAGCCGATCAACCGGAATCCCATTTTGAACCAAATAATTTGTGGTGGATTTCACTCTTCGTAAAGAAAGGGCATCATTATAGTTATTAGAGGCCCGGCTATCCGCATGGGAGTCCATAGCAAGGGTCATGTAAGGATATCTTTTTAGTAATTTCACCACTCGGTCCAATTGTATCACCGCATCTTTCCGTATAAAGGATTTGTCCAGGTCAAAATAAATATTACTTATGCGTATTACCTGACCTACCTGGATATTCTTTGCCGCCAAGGATGTCTGCAGTTGTTCCTCGGTTCCTGCATATAGTTTTACAGAATCGCTTAACACAAAGTTTTGACGTTTTCCACTTATGTTTTCTATGATAAGAATATCTACGGGTGATATTTTCTCTAATTCTACCCTAACCGTTATTCTTTCCTCTCCTTCTAATCTGCCAATTGGTAAAACCACGGTATTTTCATAGTATCCTTCCTTGCTTCCTTTTATCTCATACTTCCGGTTTGGCAGTGCGTCATATTGGATCCGATTACCCT
>QIEB01000622.1 GCA_003229495.1 Flammeovirgaceae bacterium | reverse complement strand
AAGGAATACCGGGAATTTGCACTTTCTGAACTCATGTTGGCTCTGATGGAAGATGATAAAAAGAGTGTTAGAAAGCTGGCAGAAATTGTGGGCCTTTCGCCAACAGCCATTCAAGACTTGAGATCTGGTAAAACTAAGGATGTTAAGTTTAAAAATTTTTTGAATATAGCTGAAGCTTGCGGTTTTGAGTTGGAGTTAGTAAAAGGGGAAAAGAGGATACCGCTTCACTTCGTAAGATAGTTATGTGGCAAAAGTTCAAAACCTTCTATCAACTGGGGTTCGATAGGTCGTCATTGCGTTTGGAAAAATAATGAAATCTTCAAGAAACAGACTTTGAATTGACATTCTTTAGAAGCGATAAAAGAACTATTTGTTGATAAACAGTTTACAAATGAAAGAGAGTTACGAAACATTTATCGTAAAGAAACGGACTTTTAAGTGTCTGCTTCCAGCCGAGGCTGTACGGTTTAGTACTACTGTTAATCAATGTACGCCAAAAGTCAACTGTTCATAATATTGAACAACCTGAATCAGATCGGCTTCATTTTTCAGGTCCAGGTTCTGATTTTTGACAAAAGCCACTACCTGATCCCCATGTTCCCATTTCTTTAGCTCCTTTTTCTTTCCCTGTAATTCACGAAACTCATTGGTAGCTTTATTTAACAAAAAATACATTTGTTCCTGATCAATCTGGATATCGCTATTATGGGCATATACTAATTCAGTGGTACTGGTGGTATTATTATCACCATCCATTACTTTCGCCAAAGATTCGCGAAACAAACTCAAATGAAGACCTTCATACACTCTAAGAAGCAATAAATCACTACCTACACCATCAAGGATTATGGGATTTATCAAAACTTGTGAACTGTTGGTTATGAGAATCGAATCCACTGCAACTGGATTCAATGAAAATTCTTTTTCATCTACCAGCACCAGGAGCGCATGATTCAGCACATCATAGTTGAATGTAATGCCGGAGGCAAATCTTCCTTGTGATAGGAAAACCACTCCTTGTTGCCAATCCGTGAAAAGGTTTGCACGTCCTTCTACTTCCGCTGGTGGAACTAGTATCCTCAAAAATTCAGCGGGGGCGATGACATTCTGGGAATCGAGATTAGGTTGATGTTGGGCTCTGGCGTCTGGAAATATTCCTGCAATAGCCATAAGAAATAAGCAGCACCTGATCATCATGACAAATTAGATTGGTTATTCAATATTACAAAAAAAGACCTGAACGGCAGCTTACGGCCAAAAGGCGGCCGTTTAGACTTCGCTTATCTCAAGGTTTTTTGTTTGTTAAACCAAGATTCTTCCTTCTAATTTCAAACAGTGCGTTAAGTTCAGGCTTATCGAGAGCTGCTTGCAAAGCAGGATGGTCCGGGAGATTTTCCGGGAGTATAAAACCACGTGGCCAAACCGAACCCACCAGATCAAACTCACGATTTTCGTATGCCTTTTCTAACCAATGGGCAGCTTCCTCGAGCATTCCTAAGTCGAGATACAATCTACCAATCCGTGAAGATACATTTCTTAGGTTTTCTGCCTCGTTGACCAATAGTTCAATATATGAAAGGGCGTTATCAGATTCCCCCTTTGCTATGGCCATGATGGTATTGCAATACAGTTTATTGTAGTATTTATTGTTGTTATCATCCAATCCTGCAATGGCATTTTCGGCTTCTTCCAAACGGCCGAGTTCTATGTAGATTCGCATCAACAGTTGGTTCTTCCCCGCATAGCGTAAACTCAAACCTGAAGCACTTTTTGCATATCGGAGAGCATTTTCCCAGTCCCCTACTATTGCATAAGCGATACCTAAGTCCATATGCTTTACTGGATGCAGGGGATCAAGTTCTAAAGCCCTGGATTCCATTTCTATCGCCAGGATTGGGTGCTGGACAACACGGTAATAATCGCCGATGAAATTATAGATCTCTGCGTCATCGGGGCTGAGTTCGAGTGATTTATTGAATGCCTCCTCTGCGGCCTCCCAATCCCACTCAAAATAAGTCGCTACCGACCCGAAAACAGAAAATGCTTCTGCATTTTGGGGATTAAGCTCAAGGGCCTTGTTGGCAGCATTTTTTGCTGGACTAATTATCTCATGTGCAAAAAACTTCGGGGAGTAAAGAGGCATCAACCAAAGCGCACTACCAAGGCCCGAGTAAGCAGGATCGTAACTTGGATCGAGATTGATGGCTTCTTCAAATAGCCGTCTTGCTTCGATTAAGTTTTCTGTACCACGTAAAGCCAGCTTTTGTCGTGCCTGAAGATACATCGTATAGGCATCAATATTTGCCGTGGTTGTTTGCCTCAGCGAAAAAGTATCCTTGCTTATATAAACCTTCATTGCATCCACAATTGCGGCGGTTATCTCATCCTGAACGGCAAATATGTCTGTCAACTCTCTGTCGTAGGTATGGGACCACAAGTGGAAGCCATCCTTAGTATTCACCAGCTGTGCGGTAATGCGAATATTTGTTCCTGATTTCCTAACACTTCCCTCAAGAACTGTCCCTACTCCCAGTTCCTTACCAATTTCCTTGAGATCCTTGTTGGTGACTCCCTTGTAGGTCCATGAGGAAGTCCGACCTACCACTTTCAGGCCGGGTATTCGGACCAGTGCATTAAGGAGTTCCTCTGAAATTCCATCACTAAACCACTCATGATCCCCTTCCGGACTCATATCAACAAAAGGAATCACTGCAATGGATTTGTCATCAAATGTAACTTCCATTGGAGATAGGTATCGAGGGTACAGGTACATAATCAGGATTACCAAAATCAACCCCACAATAATAAAGTTGCTCGTCAGCGGTTTTTTCTTACTAGTTGAGTAGGGATTTTGCCAGGATTGTTGAGACGAAGTTCGTACAAATCCTTCTGGACTTCGTTCGTAATTCCAGGCCAGGTATATGGCAATCGGAAAACAGACTAACAGACTGGCGAGTGCAACCGTTAATGACCAGTCTGGGAGGGCTATCCAATTTTGAATCTCTCTCAATAGAAGAACTAGGAAGAGACCTGTGACCATGTACGCAACTGCTGCCCTGATCATACTCCGTCTTTGTACTTCTGCCCAGAAGTGACCACTTAACTCTTTATCTTCTCCAACCTTGGGTATTGGCAGACCAACCCCTTGAAGTGCGTAAATCTTTACAAGATAGTCTACATTCTTGAGTTGGGTTTCCCCCAGATACTGGGCCTGAATATCACCCCTTCCCCTGATCGCCTTGTGAATGGATTCAGTTATATAGATACCGCCAGGGTCTGTAATGGCTTGTATCCGGGCAGCAATATTCACGCCGTCACCAAAGACATCTTCGTCCTTAAAGGTAATATCCCCCAAGTGGATGCCAATCCGAAGGGTTAGTTCTTGATCATCCGATAAGGCTTTCTGGATGGCAAATGCACAGCTTACCGCATCTCCAGCACTGTTGAAACTAGCAAGGACTCCATCACCCATTTCTTTAAGGTATCTACCCCGGTATTCTTCGATCAGTGGTTTTTGGAGGACCCGGTTCTGGTCCAGGAGCTGCATGGCGTTCTCCTCATCTTTCCCCATCAAGGCTGTATAGCCCACAATATCGGTGAACATAATAGCAGCAAGTTGACGGGATTGGGCTGGCATGAGAATAAGTTACGAAAAATACTATGGGTAGCTAGCCTACTGATATGATGGTTTGGTGAACGGCAGCTAACGGCCCAACAGCGGACGTTCAGGTTATAAAGGAAAATCAAGTTCTCCACGTGCTTCCATCTCCCGGACTTGGGCTCTTATTGCAGCCTTTTCCTCCTGTGCCTGCTTGACAATAGCCTTGAACTCAGGATCGTTTCGGAGGCTTTCGAAAAAAGGATCAATTAAAATGAAGTCATGTAACCCAAAGATAAATCCTTCTTTAGCATATTCAGTCAGGTATTTCAGGGCTTGCTTTTTATCACCCTGGAAAGCATGTATCCTGGAAAGATCAAAGAGCCTGTCATATGGCAACAACCCAAAGACATTTCTCTGTCCCTTTGCCAATTCGGATTCGAGTTGTTGAATTTGTTCGGTAAATATTTTTTCTGCTTCGACAGTTTTACCCAACTTATGATAAACGTAACCAATTTCATAGTTGATCTCACGGCCAAAAAAGTCGTTTGACCCAGTGCTTTGCCATTGGATGTAATATTGCTCCGCTTGCTCAAACTCACTGAGCAATAAGGATGCTTGTAATAAGATTGGAGCACATGATCCAATATCTAGCTTTTGACAAATCGAATCAGCAAATTGTAAGGCTTCTTGATATTTACCTTCAACAAGCATTATCCGACTGTAAACGTACGTATCACCAAGATGAGGTTGTAGCTCTAAACCCTTTTGTAGATATTCGTTGGCTGATTCATAGTCCCCAATTGTTGAGTAAGTGAATCCTACTAACAAATAATTTCGAAATTCGATACTCGTTTCAAAATTCATTTTGAGATGGGGTAAGCCTTTCAGTACATTATTTTTTTGATATATATACACCATGCCTAAAGCCTCATGATACCAGACCCAAAAATCATCCTTTGGAGGTAAATCGATAGCCTTTAAGAAAAACTCTATGGCTAGATCGCTCTTACCCAACTTCATATAAATCTCCCCCTTCAATCCATAGCCCTTGTTAAATTTTGGATCAAGATCTATTGCTCTATCCGCATAAAATAATGCAGAATCCGGCTTGTTCTCTATATTTAATGTCTCACCTTTTCCAACGATGGCCATCGAATAATCTGGATCAATATTTAGGGCTGCATCAAATAATTGATACGCTGCTTTCAGGTGTTTAGGACTCTTTGTTTGATGATAATACAATCTCTCATGATTTCCTCTTATGTAGAAGTTATAAGCAGCAATATCTGTGGTAGGTGCTCTGTCAATACTACTTTCTACATCTGGGGTGATCACTGCATTGAGTGAAGAAGCTATTTTCTTGGCAATATTGCTTTGAATCACAAAAATGGTATCGGAGAAAGTACCGTC
>QIEB01000554.1 GCA_003229495.1 Flammeovirgaceae bacterium | reverse complement strand
TCAAGGAGAAGTCTAAACTGGAAAACAAGTCAGAGATGGTTACCATTATTTTGGATGAACTGTTGACGGGAAAACGAAAATTATCTAATCGGCTTCAACCTGAACAATTAGATTCTCTGTTAGATATAGGGTTTGCTAACATGGGGATTAATATAGGATACAACTATGGAGTGCTCGACCGGGACCAAGATTCGCTGATCTATGTTGGAGAAATTAATGCATCAACAGAACTGTTGCAATCTGACCTTCGGGTAACCCTCTTCCCAAATGACATAATTGGAAATATAAACTATTTGATCGTACAATTTCCGCAACAGCAACAATATCTAATAAGAAAAACTTCGCTACCGTTGGCCATGGCGCTGATTCTGATAGTTATTGTAGTGGTTTGTTTTGCATATGCAATTTTGACAATTATCAAACAAAAAAAGCTGTCATCTGTAAAGAATGATTTTATAAACAATATGACCCATGAATTCAAAACACCAATCTCTACTATCTCATTAGCTACAGAAGCCTTACAGGATCAAAAAGTGGTTCAAAACTCCAGTATACGGGAGCGGTATTTGAAGATAATTGATACCGAAAACCAACGGTTGAGTAGACAGGTAGAAAAGGTACTACAGATTGCAAGCCTGGAAAAAGAGGACTTTGAGCTGAAGATTGAAAAAGTTGACGTTCATAAAACCATCGAAAAAGCATTACAAAACATTACCCTACAGGTGGAAAAAAAAGGCGGCAGTATTACTACTGATTTTAAAGCTACCGGAATGTTAATTCCTGCGGATGAACATCATTTGACAAACATTATTTACAACCTGTTAGACAATGCCAATAAGTACACTACCAAACCACCAAAAATCAGTATTACTACCGATGATGACCCAGGAAAGGGGATTTGGATACGTATCATCGACAATGGGATCGGGATGACTAAGGAAGTAATTGATCGGATCTTTGACAAATTTTACAGAAAACCCGCTGGCAATTTACATGATGTAAAAGGATTCGGTCTGGGACTTTCCTACGTCAAGACACTTGTGGAAGCGCATGGTGGAAACATTGAGGTGAAAAGCGCTACAGGGAAAGGAAGTATTTTCGAAATATTTTTACCTAACGCTGGCATATGAAAAAAGAAAGACTGCTACTGGTTGAGGATGATCAAAACCTAGGTCAGATTCTTAAAGAATATCTTGAGATAAAGGGATTCTCCACCCATTTGGCCAGGGACGGTGAAGAAGGTTTACAAAAATTCCAGGAGCATAATTTTGATCTATGCATTTTGGACATCATGATGCCAAAGAAGGACGGATTTACTCTGGCAAAGGAAATAAGACTTCTAAATAAACAGATCCCGATTATCTTTCTTTCCGCTAAATCTATGAAGGAAGATACCATTCAGGGGTTTAGAATCGGTGCCGATGACTACGTCACCAAACCATTTAGTATGGAAGAACTGCTGCTCCGGATCAGTGCAGTATTGAGGCGCACCCGAGGGATTAAGCCAAAAGCTCAAAACATCTACAAATTTGGAAAATTTAGGTTTCACTACCACCAGCAAATCCTTCAAATTAGTAGTGAAGAACAAAAACTAACCTCCAAAGAATCCGAGCTTCTCAGGCTTTTATGCCAGAATATGAACCAGACTCTAGATCGTTCTGAGGCTCTGATACTCATATGGAAAGATGACAGTTACTTCAATGCCCGTAGTATGGACGTTTATATCGCCAGGCTGAGAAAACATTTAAAACCAGATGAAAACATCCAGATCCTGACCATTCACGGAGAGGGTTTCAAGCTTGTATCTTTAAAATAGATTCAGTAGCTTTAATATCCTTCTTTACAGGAAACCAAATAGAAATAGGACCTACAACCCATATTTCTCAAGCCTCACAGCTGGGAAATTTCTAGAGGCTTATTAAATCATGATTCGAATCATTCCTTCCATTACGGTAATGAAAGGCAGGACTACTCGCCTAACCCAAGGTGATTTCCAGCGGGAAAAAGTTTATGACCAAAGCCCCTTGGAAGTAGCAAAACAATTCGAAGACGCAGGCGTCTCCCAAATCCATCTGGTTGATCTGGAGGGAGCCAAACGGGGAGCATCTATAAACTTTGATGTATTAGAGTCTATCGTAGGTCACACCAATCTGGAAATCAGCTTCAGCGGAGGTTTGTACACTGACGGAGACATTATAAAGGCCTACGAGTATGGTGCTTCGAATATAATTGCTGCTACTATTGCAGCTTATAGACCAGAATTCTTTACCTCCTGGATCGTATCCTATGGCAGGGAGCGGATTACCCTTGGAGCTGACTCCATTAATGGCAAGATCGCCATCCGAGGATGGCAAAAAGACACTGCCATTGACCTGTATGAACATATTGAATATTTTTTCAGCAGAGGACTCAAATATGTAAAAACCACCGACATCCCAAAACACGGGGCCATGACCGGGCCTTCACTAGCACTATATGAAGAAATTCTCAAGAGATTTCCAGGGATTTGTCTGCTGGCAAGCGGAGGAGTACGATCGATGGAAGACATTGAAAAACTCCAAGATCTTGGTGTATGGGGAGTAGTTTTTGGGAAAGCCTTCTATGAAGGAGTGCTCTCATTAAAAGATTTGGAAAGATTTCTGGTAAGTGCTTAAATCTTTGGATTGGTTATTTTCTCAAGCAGGGAATTGATGTTTATTGTAGGGATAGATGTGCGGTTCTCCTCCGTGTTTAAATTGGGCAATTTGAAGATGTCAGCAAACTTAAACTTGTAAATCAAATAGAAAAAGAAATTGAATGAACTGTGGGATATTCTGGCCTCCTCTTCATCAGAAGCTCCTTCCCTTTCTCCTAAAAGGTCGTTCCTGGTGGTAGTATCTGACCCGGACTCATCTTGTTCTCCTTGAAGCTGTTCCTTATTGTTTACTTTGTCATTATCAGTGGGTTCAACCATGGCATTTACAGTAGTGCCCGCAACCATCAATAAAATCACAAAAAGAAATTTAAAAGAATTTAGGGTATTTAAAAGCCTCATTTAGTAAGTTAAATATCTTTGTTTCTAAGTATAGAATAACGAGTTTCAGGTTGAAAAGTTTCACCTTGGACCACTTATCCAAACGATTGTGAGGTTAAGTTCATGTTAAGATTTTCCGATTTGGGCGAGATTATGGATGGGCAGATACTGCATTTATTCCATGATCAGTTTATAAGCCGTATTCAATCCGACAGCAGGCAGCTGGTGGTTCACCCAGAAGCTGTTTTCTTTGCTATCAAGGGACTCCATAATGATGGACACCAATATCTTGAAGAAGCCTTTGACCAGGGCATCGTCAACTTTGTGGTTCAACATCCAATTGTTAATCTTCCTTCAAAATTTACTGAATCCAATGTGATTGCAGTCTCCGATAGTATCAGAGCTCTTCAGGCTTTGGCTAGCTACCATCGGTCTCAATTTCAGCTTCCGATATTAGGAATCACCGGCAGTAATGCAAAAACCATTATAAAAGAATGGCTGTTTCAACTCCTGGAAGATCGCGTGGTAATCAAAAGCCCCAAAAGCTACAATTCACAAATTGGTGTCCCATTATCGGTATGGCAGCTAAATAGCACTGCTGATATGGCTATTTTTGAAGCCGGTATATCCAGGAAAGGTGAAATGGATCACATCGCCAGGGTCATTAGGCCTACCATGGGGATTTTCACCAATATTGGTACCGCGCATGATGCAGGTTTCAGCAGTGCGGAAGAAAAGATTAAAGAGAAATGCAATTTATTTAAAGAATCTCAGGTCATCATATATCGACAAGACCATCAGTTGGTGGATCAAACGATGATCAGTCTTTTTTCTGAAGACCGTCTTTTTGGATGGTCCACCGAAGGTATCGGAAACCATCAGTATCTGTTAGAATCCGAAGGACAAGAGACAATCTGTACCTGGGAATTCTTGAATCCTGGTAGAATTACCATACCGTTTGCCGATCCAGCCTCGGTCGAGAATACACTTCATTGTGTTACTTTTCTGCTATATCAGGGTTATTCATCAAAAACTATTGAAAAGCGGGTACGGACATTGCGAGGCATTCCCCACCGGCTTGCCTTAGAAAAAGGCATGAACAATTGCTACCTGGTAGATGACACCTATAACAACGATCTTGCAGGTTTAACAGTGGCATTGGACTTTCTCAATCAACAACCACATGGCAAGGAAAAGGTGTTGGTCTTATCCGATATCCGTCAAGCCTCAGGACCGGCCAAAGCCCTCTATCGATCAGTCGCGGAACATATTATTTCAAACGGAATAAGCAAATTTTTCGGCATAGGAGAAGATCTATTTAAGTACCAAAATTTGTTTCCTTCAGGGTCTTTGTTCTACAAAGACACTTCAAAGTTTCTGAGTTGGTTAGCTTCCAATACATTTAGTGATCAGCTACTACTTATAAAGGGAGCCAGGGAGTTTGCTTTCGAACGAATTGTCCACTTTCTTTTGAAAAAACATCATGGTACTGTACTTGAAATCAACCTGGATGCGCTAACCTTTAATCTTAATTACTTTAAAAAGCAGCTTCCCAGAGATACCAAAATCATGGTAATGGTAAAAGCTTTTGCCTATGGCACTGGCAGCCATGAAGTGGCGAACCTTTTACAATACCATGGGGTGGATTATCTTGGTGTAGCCTATGCTGATGAGGGGGTGGACCTAAGGAAACATGGTATCCGGATACCCATTATGGTGATGAATCCCGCCCTGGAAAATTTCGAACAGCTCATTGACTACCAATTAGAGCCAGAGATCTATAGCTTGGAGCTGCTCAGTTCATTTCAGGGATTCTGCAAAAAAAAGCAGGTTGTTCAAAGGGTACACATCAAATTGGACACCGGCATGCACCGTTTGGGGTTTGATCTATCTGAACTGGAGGCACTGGCCCACGAGCTGGCCAAATATCCGCTACCTATCGCCAGTGTTTTCTCACACCTGGCTGCTGCCGGTATTCCCGAAGAAGAAGATTTTTCCAAAAGTCAAATTGAGT
>QIEB01000368.1 GCA_003229495.1 Flammeovirgaceae bacterium | reverse complement strand
GGGCCAGTTTTCATAATATAACCGCTCTGCACCCTTTCCTTTTCCCGAACTCCGGCTGGAAGATAAAGCCCGCTTTCTGTGCGCTCCGACATTTTTTTGGGTTTTATTAGTACCCTGTCACCCACTACAATAATCTTCCTTAACTTATTTTTACCAGTGACTTCCATGCTTCAAAGGTAGTTAAATTTGGAAATACTAATTAGTCGCTTCCCAACTTCTATTGATAGTACTGCCTCTATCTTCTTGCTGCTGAACGGACAAATAGGTATCAATTTCCAATTGTAGCTCTTCAACATGTGATATGATACCCACAATACGATTCTCTTTTTGCAGTGACTTAAGGGTTTCGAAAACCAGCTGCAGCGATGGACGGTCCAATGCCCCGAATCCCTCATCAAGAAAGAAGAAGCTTTGATCAGCTTGATTCAAGATTTTTACGTTTTCTGCCAGACCTAAGGCAAGACATAGCGAGGCTTGAAATATTTGACCACCGGAGAGTGTTTTTAATAAACGAAGTTTCCCGTCGTTTAGATAATCCCGCACCATGAACTCGTTGTGCTCACTTAGTTCCAAACTAAGTCTGTTGCCTGTGAGTTTTGTGAAACGAACATTGGCTGCTTTACAAAGGTTTTGAAGATAGACCGAAGATATGAAATTGATAAAACCATTCCCTCTCAGCAAATTGCTGATTTCCTGAATATGGTCCTTGCGAACTTGTAAATGTTTCAGCTCTTTGGCCAGGGAAGTTTTCTTTTGTAATTGCAGTTGCATCTGCTGCTGAGTATGCTGTTTACTGGACAACTGATGACGTAACTGATGTAACTCAGTGGTTAGGGTACCCTGTTCCTGCACCAACTCATGATGCCTGTTTTCCTGATACTGCCTCCTGCCTATTTTAATTCGAAGGGCCTTTTTCCGCACTTTCAAGGTATTGACATTGGTACGGTATTTCTCCAACTCCCTCCGCTCCTGACTTACATTCAACCCCAATTCCAGTATTCTTTGAACCTCTTTCAAGCCCTTGAAGGACTCTCTTTTACAAATTCCAATTAATTCTGTATCCAACCTCTCAGAGTAGGTTTTGATGTCAGTAATTTGCTTCTCAAGCGACTGTAGCAGTCCTTTTTGATGATTCAGTAGCTGATCGCTTTTGGTCAGATTATTGAAACTCTGTTCATAACTTAATTCAGCCGATTTTAGCTTTTCCTTCATCTGCTCTATTAGGGTACCAAGTTGCTGTTCTTTCTTTTTCAAGAATGCCGGGACCTCCAGGATCTTTACCATCTTGGTTATTTGATCGATCTCTCCCCCTAATTTCTCTTTCTTCAGTGCAAGTTGTTGCAACGTTTCCTGCTTTATCGCCCGTTTTTTAACAATTTCTTCACCTTGAATTAGTCGTACATCCAGTAAAGCCTGTTCCTGTTTAGCTGCTACGACGATTTTTTCAAGTTTATCCATCATTTGATCAAGGTTGGCCGGTCGGTTACCAGCTTTATCAGGTCCTGGATAGTTTGCGTGATGCTTCTTCAAATCTTTTTGAGCAGAAGCATGTCTATTAGTCAGGTTAATGAGGGCCTCTTTCTTTTCATCTACTTTGGTTTCAAAAATCCTGGATTGTTGAATGAAGATGAGTTGCCTTTCCAACATTTCTTCCAGCCCTTTCAGGTTTTTCCGGGAACTATCAAGATCATCTGACAATTTTGATTCTGATAACGGTTTTGGGTGACTGGTAGCGCCGCACAATGGACAAGGTTTGCCTTCCTCCAGAAGACTGGCATGGGTCCTCCAATCATCCTGCAATCTTAACAACTGAAGTTTTTCCCGCTCGGTTGATATGCTCTTTTTTAGAGCATCAGGGCGATTGATTTGGTCTTTCAGGTCATTGATTTTTGTCACCAGGGCGTTGACCTCTTTCTCAACATTAAATTGCTCCTTCTTCAGCACATCACGTTGATTTTCCTTATCCAAATAACCAGTCCACCATTCTTTCAATATTGTTAATCTTTGGAGTTCTTCAAGAGCTTCGGATTTCCCCCTTGCCGCTACCCTTGACCGCTCTATTTCCAATTGTATCACACCTGCTTTATTATCCAGTTCCAGGAGCTCCTTTTGGGTTCGCTCCCAAAGGCTGGTGGTGTTTTCAAACTTATCCTGCACACATTTTAATTGAATCAATAATTCTAAATCTGAAATTTGTAGCAGCATATGATCTTTATCAGCGTATCTGGCTTGTGCCTGGTTCCATTGTCGCCGGGATCTGGTTACATCTTGCTCTAACAGTTGGATCGCATAAACTAACTTACCAAGTTCTTCTTGTTTGGATTTGGCCTCTAGCAGCAACTGTCTTTGTTGCAAAATTTTATCTCTAAACAATTCCTGAACTTTCCCAAACCTGTCCAATTGATGTTGTTTCTCCTGATAAAACATAGTCTCTGATATCAGAGTGTCCAGAGATTCAGACACCTCAACCAGTTCGTTGAAAATGTGTTGTAGTATCTGCATCTTGCCAACTTCAGTAATCAACTTTTGTTCTTTTAACATCTTCCTATCAATTACTACTTTCATTGCTTCTACTTCCTTATCCAAACGTCTTAGCAAGTTCTTGTTGACCTCCGAATATTGAGAAAGTTGGCCATCAAGAAAGTTAATCTGCTCCTTGACCGTGCCCAGAAGGCGGTAGGCTGGTGGCGCGATATCAAAGCGGTCCAAATGAAATAGCTCCTTAAGCATCTGGGTGCGAGCGGCAGGTTTTTGATCGATAAATTCACTGAATTTTCCCTGGGGTATGATCACTGTCTGCATAAAATTCTCATAGGTCATACCCAATACATCAGGTTTTTGCATAGGTTTCCACTGGTCCTTTGACCATTGATAATAGCTTCGGTCCCGAACCTCCACTTTATGAAAATCTTTGACTTTTCGTCGGGCCATAAAATAGAAGCGATACTTATTCTTATGATTGCGGTCACTTTTAAAAATAAAATCAATGATCATTTCATTGCTTTGAAGATTCATCATGTTATAGTAACGGTCATCGCCGGCCTTGTTGAGCCGGGTGGAGCGGTCAAAAAGTACAAACATAATGGCCTCCAATATCGCGGACTTCCCACTTCCTACTGGCCCGAATATTCCAAATAGTTTAGCATCCACCAGCGGTTGAAAATCTATGGTTTCAGATTCTTGATAGGAGTAAAATCCCTTAATAGTCAACTGAACTGGAATCATTGCTCTGAGTGAATAATTTCGTCCAAAATCTCAAGCAGTTCGGCATTTGGTGCCTGACCCTTTCTGTACTTGAAGTACTCGATAAATAGTGATTTAAGATCCTTACTCAAATCAATTGACTCCTTTGGCCCTTTGTGTTCCGGGGACACCCTTAATTCTGGAATTATGGTAATGATCCCTTTATGTGCCTTATGCAGTCTTTTCTTTTCCTTAGCCCCTAGATAACTGTCGGTGACCATGGTTAATTCAACGAAGGTATTTGGATGATCTTCAAGCCAGCTTACCGCCCCGTCCAGATCCTCAAATCGCTGTTTAGTAAGCTTTCTGCCTTTCTTTAATGGAACGGTTTTTCTACTGACCAAGGTACCTGGTACAACTTCTATGATCTCCACTTGCTTTTTTTGATCTGCTTCACTGAAACTATAGCTTAGAGGACTTCCGCTATAAACTACCGGCTTATTGGCAGGAATCTCCTGAGGTCTGTGCAGATGACCTAAAGCGGTGTATTGAATTTGTTTTGGCAGATCTTCTACGAAAATCGCCTGAGCACCGCCTTGGTAGAGTATAGATCTACCATCCTCACTTTCCTCTGGTGCGGGGGCGTTTCTACTCATAAAATATAGATGTGCCATTAGCAAGTTAACCCCCTTGTTATCACAGTATTCTTTAACCAAGGAATCCCATCGCCTGGATAGCAGCTGGCGTAACTGATCCTGAGGGTGTTCCTTGCCAAGATATTTCTTAAAGGTTACCTCATTGGCATAGGGTGTAAGAATTATTCGTACTGGATAATTGAAATTTGGTAATTTTATCTCTACAAATCCAGGTTTGGATTTTGAAACTTCCAATCCCGTATCCAAAGTGAAAGGTGGAATCCTGGTATCTGGATTACCGCATAAAATAATCCCACAAGCAGCTGCCAAAGGATGTGGTGCTTCAATGCGCTGTGCCGAGTCATGATTTCCGGCTATTGCTACTACGGCTCTTTCTCCCGAGTTCGAAAGCCGGTGTAAAGTCCTGTAAAACAGTTCTATGGCTTCAGTAATGGGGTTGAAAGTATCAAATAGATCACCAGCAATTAGTACCAGATCCACCGCCTCCTTTTCTGCAATATTCACAATTTCATCCAAGACCTGACATTGTTCATCAATCCGGTTAAATTGCTGTAAACGCTTCCCCAAATGCCAGTCGGCAGTATGCAATATTTTCATGCAAGAACCAGTTATTTAGACCTAGTGTCGTAGCTGTGACTTATACATCATTTCATACATGACACGACACTGGTCAAATATAATTTTTTAAATAAATAACCCGTGTAAGATTGCCTTTTTTAATAGTTAGTTACTTTTCAAAACAACCATTATTTTGCACAGTCTTTGCTATATACTAGGTATAGTCCAGGTATCATGATTATAAACGGCTGATAATGAGCAAAATAATAATTTATATAGCCATAGTTTTTATGGGTTTCTCTGATCTTGGGATTATTGCCCAGACACCTAAGAGCCCATTATCCAGAGTAATTAATGTAGCAGGTACCACTCAAATCGCCCCTAGTCTCAGTGGTGATGGCAAGCATATGATATTTACTACCACTGACAACTTGAAAAGAGAATTGTTGGTATATTATTCCTATCAACAGCGACCAGGAAGGTGGACCCAACCAGAACCTGTTACTGCATTAAACCGATCACAAAAGATCAATCACCTTGGGGGTTACAGTCTAAGTTACGACGGAAACTATATATACTTTACCAGTCGCAAAACCTATGGAATTGGCAAATACGATATTTGGTATAGCAA
>QIEB01000627.1 GCA_003229495.1 Flammeovirgaceae bacterium | reverse complement strand
AGCAAGATCAGGTGGATAAATTACTTGAATATCCCAAGGAAGTATATACAAAAAAAGGCGGATCGGTGAATCTGCAGTCATTTACGGGGGTTAATGACAGTGAAGTGCTGGAGCAGGTTCTTTCCTGGCTAAAATAAGCTTCTCGCAAAGATCCCTCCTCCCTCGTCCCTAACACCCTCGTCCCTCGTCCTTCGTCCCTCGTCCCTCGTCCTTCGTCCCTCGTCCCTCGTCCTTCGTAATTCAAAAAAAGCCACTCTTTCAAGCGGCTTTCTCAGGGGTTACAGTAATAAATCTTATTGTACCGGTGTGATGGTCACCATTATGATATCACCTACATCAGGATAGGTAAACCCATCACCTACAGTGAACACATCGGTGACCACTCCGTTCTCGTCAACTCCGGAATTGGGCGACGATTGTCTGATCACCTGACTCAGTCCGGCGCCAGGGAATTCATTCACTTCCGTACCTGCATCGTACAACAATACTTGCGAGGTCATATCGCCGCTTATAGCAACACCACTATTGAACAGAGCGATGCCTCCTTCCGGGAAGGTATAAAACAGATCATTGGACTGTACAAACATGGTAGCAAAGGTAAAATAATCACCCTCCTCGGCAGTAAAATTGAACTCGTATGCTCCCCCCGGTACTGCAGGACCAGGGCCGGCTGCTCCCACAGGAGTATTAAACAGAGCGCTGGAAGTTACCCCGGATTTTGACTGTAGGGCGGTAGCTAAAGCACCTGGATCACCATCCTCGGCTACATTCTCCAGGCCTTCACCCAGGTCAGATGCCCCGCTATTGAATAGAGGATTTACTCCATTGTCATGAACCGTCCATACTCCGGGTGACAATGGGCTAACCAATCCTGTGTCATCACCGAGTGAGGCGCTTAGGCTGGTGGCATCTCCGTCTTCAGCGATGGCCTCAAGACCCATTCCCCGATCTGCTTCGCCAGCAGTAAATATTGGAGCGTCTGCGGTATGTACCACCCAGGTAAGCCCTGCGAATGGTGTTGGTAAGGAAGCGTCACCAGAAATATTCCGTACCACTACTTTGAACCCGGTTTCTGAGCCGGGCAGCTCCTCAATAATAACTTCAATTAGCTCGTTTACGGCAGGGTAGGTAAATCCATCACCGTTTTGGCTTACCAAAACCACCGTGCCATTTTCATCATCGCCAGTATCAGGACCGGATTGACGCGGCGCTTGATTGGGCCCAACACCGGGCTCCTCATTTACCTCAGTTCCGGCATCCCAAAGGTCAATCTGATCAGTCACATTACCAGTGACACGACTACCGCCCTGAAATAGGGTAATTCCTGCCTCACCGGGGGCAAAGAATAGATCATTAGATTGCACGAACATGGTTGCCAGGCTTAACTTGGTTACAGCGCCAGGTAAGGTCACCGGACCAGCGTCAAAGGTAAACTCCTGTTCCATGCCTGGCATAACCAGACCGGGAACCGCTCCACTGGCAAAAAATGATTTGGGTTGATTTACATTTTCAATTCGTACGGTAAAATCTGCGGAGATGGGCAGTATCATGCCGCCATCATCATCATCACTACATGCCACCAGTAGTACCCAGGGCAGTGCGTATAAAAGACTTTTTTTCATGGTAGAAACAATTTTGATTAGGTATACTTCAAAATTGCTCACTAACTATCACGGAAGAGTCACGGAAAATTAAAGATTAGGTACTTAAACCTTCACGGGTTTAATAACTTGGTATACCGGCAGTCGAAACGAGAATGAACTTCCTTTATTCAACTTGCTGGTGAGATGTATAGTAGCATTATGTATTTCCAGGATTTTCTTTACTATGGCCAGCCCCAATCCTACACTGGATTTTGCCACCAGATCCTGATCCTTCAAAACTCCGGATGCAGATTTAGAAAGATTGAAATATCGGTCAAACACCAGGGGGATATCTTCTTCCGGGATTCCCTGTCCGGTATCTGTGACTTTTACCTCCACGTTGTTTCCGTGATTGTGTGTTTCTATGGTGATAACCCCCCCATCAGTACTGTATTTTATGGCATTATCCATTAAATTTTGTAGCACTCTTTCAATAAGAGAAATGTCCGCGTGCACCATTGGCACATTGTTGTCCACCACTGGAACTATGGTAAGATTCTTTTCCTCAGCTATTAGTTTGTGTTTTTGGCTGACGTCCTGAACCAACTCAGTAATGAAGAAAGGCTCTTTTTTAGGGGTTATCTCATGAGCTTCCAGTTTGGACAACTCGAAAAGATCTCCCACCAATTTTTTCAGCCGCTCCGTACTTTTTAAAATAGTCTCCAGGTACTGTTTCTGTTGCTCACTGGTAATGGTTTGCGCTTTCATCAACATGGTTTCCACATATCCGTGAATAACACTGAGTGGTGTTCGCAGGTCATGAGAAACATTCGCCACCAGTTCGCGGCGGAGCTTTTCGGTAGTTTTGATCTTTTCCATACTGTTTAAGATCTCTTCGGCCATTTCATTAAAAGTCACCGCCAATGTCTTGAGTTCACCGCTTGATTTCACTGGAATTCTTTCTTTTAGGTGACCTTCTTTAAAACGTTTAACAGATTTAATGATCTGATTCAGATAACGGGTGATTAACCAGAAGATCATTAGCCCCATCAATAATGCAGTAAGAAGAGTAATGATCATTGTCTTACCACCTAATCTCATGATATAGTTCCCTATGAGATCATGGGCAGCAATGTCGTATTCTTCGCTGGCCAATACCACATACACATACCCAATCAGCTGGCCTTCCTCATCTATGGTTGCTGCGGAAAATTCTTTTTTTATTCCTGGATTTCTGGGATCATCACCCTTAATGAATTGCTGTCCCTTGGTTTCTATGAACTCGTGGATGGGCCCTAGTCCTACTTTATCCAGCTTGACCTTCTTATATGGCGCTACATAATTCAAGATATTCCCATCTACGTCCAACAGGTAAACTTCAATACTAGGATTGATGGCCATCATGCTGTGCATGATCTTATCCATAGAAGCTTCATCAACTTTACCGTGCAGGTAGGTAGGTTTAACTTCCTTGACCACATGAGCAGCAAGCTCAGCATTCAATCTTTGATTTTTTTCCTGAAAATACCTTTGGACAGTATCTGCGGTGATGAATACATAAGCGCAGCCAATTACCACCATAAGTAACAACAGGGTGGCAGCAATCTTCCAATAAAGATTACTAAAGAAACTTTTAGTCATGGTTTTATTGATTAATCATCTGTAAATCTGTATCCTACTCCCCAAGTGGTTAAAATGTACGAGGGCTGATTGGGATCGGGTTCAATCTTCGCCCGCAACCGGTTGATGTGTGAATTAACGGTGTGCTCATAACCCTCGAAATCATATCCCCAGACTACACTGAGTAGTCGTTTTCTGGAGTAACTGTGACCGGGGTTGAACGCCAATAGTACCAATAGGTCAAATTCCTTGGGCGTCAATTCCAATCTTTGGCCCTTTAATGTCACCTTCCTTTTATGTTTATCGATCATCAATTCTTGATTGACCACTACCTTGCCAGCCTGTTCCTCCCCGGTTTCTTTGATCATTTTGACCCTGCGGAAAATGGCTTTTACCCTGGCAATGAACTCTCTGACACTAAAGGGTTTGGTTAAATAGTCGTCTGCTCCTGTTTCCAACCCCAATACCTTGTCAATCTCCTCTGATCTGGCAGTGAGCATTAGCACCGGTGTTGGTATTTTCATGGCACGTAGCTGCCTGCAGACCTCCAACCCGTCTATGCCCGGCAGCATTACATCCAACACAATAAGATCGAATGGGAAATCAATGGCCGCCTGCAAACCTGATTCACCATCGGAAGATATTTGAGTTTTACAACCAAGGTCCTTCAAATGAATCTGTAAAAGTTGGAGAATGTCCGGGTCATCTTCTACGATTAAGACATTTTTCATGTACAAATAACATTTGTTACCTCAAAACTAGACTTTAAGTATCACAAAACCCTCACACCGAGATAGCAGTTCTCAAATCCCAAGCCGCCTAAATCCAAAATCGTTATTCAATTATTCAAATGTTCAAATGTTCAAATGTTCCCCTGTTCAAATGTTCAAATGTTCAATTGCTCTATTGTTCAATTGTTCCCCTATTCCCCTATTCCCCTATTCCCCTGTTCTTTGATTTCACCCTCTATAGAATGAATTTGCTGGTCCACAGTCTGGTATTTTGTCATTAATAGACTCAATTCCTGATCTTCCAGGTGGATCATAGCATCAAAGTCCTGGAAATTGTCATCAATACGTTGCTCAATAGTGTCCACATATTTTTCCAGCTTGGTCCTTATGTCCTCTTCCAATGACTCCCTTCCTTTAGCCACTTCCTCGGTAAAACTACTCATTACCTTTCGTCGCTTTAGCCCCACGGTTATTCCTGCAAATAATATCCCAATCGCTGACAGGATGCCTCCGGTAATATCGAATGCCATACTTTTAGTCACTGCGGCAATCACCACTCCAATCACCGCCAGGCCTCCTCCTTTGGCCAGGTCTGGTGTAAATTTTGAGTCGCTTGGGATCATGCCTTCATCCACAAAGTTCTCCGCTCGATTTAGAAAATTGGAGAATGTCTCTTGTAAATCCTGCATAACCTGGACTCTCTTTTCAGAGATATCCGCGAAAATTTCCTGATCTTCCTTCAAAATAGTTTTGCTGTTTTGGATTTTCAGCTGGATCATTTTTGCCATTTGCTGAATACTGTCAGCCACAGAAACTACTCCGTCGTTCACCTTTATGGTCAGTTCCTGTTTGAGGTCTGTCTCCATTTTTTCAGTCAGTTCAGTCAGCCAACCGGTAGGGGACTCTTTTTTAGTGAAAATTGATAGAAAGGACCGCTTTATCAGTGTGAAGAAACTCAAGCCGCCACCCAGGTTTTTCTCAGCCTGGCCCGTGATCCTGTCATACGCCACCAGGTTTTCAACCAGCATATAAACGTGTTTCTTTGAACGCTTTCCTTGCTGTGAGAGGGTTTCGGATACTTCTTTTCTAAAACTGCCATCCTCATTTAGTTGTTGTTGTCTGGCATCCAGACCAGCGCCAATTTTATTCATAATTTCGCGGGCAGTGTCCAGATTATTTTCCAGCTTCAACCATGGAGCTCTGCCTCCGGTGATGTGGCCATGGATATAATCGATAACCTCAACCATTCCACTACTTTCCAAATTACCATTGAGCGCACTTTTAGCAGATACTGCAAATACCTGGGGTTCTGCAACTCCTTTCTTCTCAGCCTGTGTAGCTACTCCTTTGATGTTTACCAGCAGATCGTCTGGCTCCATCAGGTCCGATTGCTGAAGCACAAAAATCACCTTCTTACGCCATTCGGCGCTAATGTAGTCAAAGAATTCCCAGGCGGATTGCCTATAGGGGTTTTTGGCTTCAAACACAAAAACAATGAGATCACTAACCGGGATGAAACGCTCCGTTATTTCCTGATGGTGCTTTATGATGGTGTTAGTTCCTGGCGTGTCGACAACAGCTATCTCCTTAAGGATGTCAACAGGATGGTATATCTTCTTCAAATACTCGTTTACTACCACGGTTTGCTCTTCGCCATATAACACCTGTTGTATAGTATCCGTACAAGGATCCGGTGCCACTTTGCAAACTTCCGTGCCTGTATTCAGCAGGGCATTGATGAGACTACTCTTTCCTGATTTTACTTCCCCGACAATGACAAACATAAAAGGCTCATTTACCCGCTCCCTTAAATCACTGGCGTTTTGAGCAAGTTCCGGACTTTTTATACGCTCAGTAAGTTCATGCAGTGTTTTAAGGGTCTCGGAAAGCCGTACCCGAAAGCTTCTGAAGGTAGTGTCGACAATTTCATGTGACATATCCAAATATAGCTAAATCTTTCATGAGCTTACTAAACCGGATTAAACCAAGAAATGGACAATTTTAATAGCAAAGTACCATTTTAGCCCTTAATGAGCTTAATTATTTGTTTTATACCATTAAAATTGGCTATTGGTGCACTAAGAAGGTATAAAATCTACCAGCATTAATCTAACCAATTCACCGGATTGTGCGTAAATTGAAGAATTGAAAACTGCTTAATATGAGCAAATCGCTTAAAGTTGCTATTATTGCCGTGATTGGCGGGGGAATCATTTATTTGATCAATCCCACTCTTTGGGGCTTATTGGCGGACAATAGTACACCAGCTGCGTCTTCAACCCCTATGGGAAACAACTCAAAAATACCAGTTAGCGGAGTTGTGGTACATCCACAAAAAGTGGATAACAAAATTTCGGTAACTGGTTCTGTAGAAGCTAATGAGTCTGTTGAGTTAAAGAGCGAAATTTCCGGCATTGTTGAAAGAATACATTTCAAAGAGGGTACAGAAGTCCGCAAAGGAGATTTACTGGTCAGCCTGAATGACGATGAATTAAGTGCCCAACTGGAAAAATTGAGATTTACTCAGAATTTGATGGAACAGCGTGAATACCGGGAACGTGC
>QIEB01000274.1 GCA_003229495.1 Flammeovirgaceae bacterium | reverse complement strand
AGATGGCCGAGGTCATTTCATACATCATTTCCGCAGGCTCCCCCACCGATAGACCTCCAATAGCATTTCCCGGAAGATCCATGTCTACCACTGCCTTGGCTGACTCCCTGCGCAGGTCCGGGTATACACTTCCTTGCACAATCCCAAATAAACTTTGGTGATGATTATATTTAGGCTGAGTATTTTCAAACTGTTCTTTGCACCGTGCCAGCCATCTATGGGTTAACCCCATAGACTCTTTTGCATAGCGGTAGTCGCAAGGATATGGTGTGCATTCGTCAAAGGCCATGATAATATCAGCTCCTATGATACGTTGGATGTCCATTACGTACTCCGGGGTAAAGTTATGACTGGTACCATCAATATGACTTTTGAAGGTGACACCCTCTTCTTTGATTTTTCTGGACTTCGCAAGTGAGTAGACCTGATAACCACCACTGTCAGATAAAATGGGGCGGTCCCAGCCCATAAATTTGTGTAAGCCTCCCGCCGATTCAATGATATGTATACCGGGCCGCAGGTACAGGTGATAAGTATTACCCAGAATGATCTGAGCCTCAATATCGTTGGTTAGCTCACGTTGTTGGACGGCTTTGACTGTTCCGGCTGTACCCACGGGCATAAAAATTGGAGTTTCAATAAGACCACGTGCTGTTGCAATTTTACCAGTACGTGCCTGGCTTTGGGGGTCAGAGGTGCCTACCTGAAAGGAAATCATAATAGGGGGCAAAAATAGGCCATAATTGTCAATATATTGCTATTTTTAGCGGTATACCGAATGACGGTTGTGACCCTGATATTCATTATTTTTCTGGCTAGTACCCTGTTGCAGTTGATCTGGTGGTTGGGCCTTTTTTCACGTTTGGCTTTTTATTCTGGCCCACGCCATGACCGCAACACCTTCGCTATGGGGGCTATAGACCATGAGCCATTGGCACATGGGCCAGGACCCATCGGCGACCGGCGATCGGAGATAGAAAACAAGAAGGCCCGTACCCATGAAGAAGCCGTTTCAGTGATTATTTGTGCTCACAATGAGCTGCTTAACCTTAAACATCTGATTCCTGCTCTGCAGGCTCAGAACCACCCCTGCTATGAAATAATCATAGTTGATGATCGTTCGGAGGATGGAACCAAAGAATGGCTGCAAACCCTGGTTATTCCAGATTTAACCCTAAAATTGATAGCCGTTTCGAATTGCCCTCAGGGTCAAAACCCTAAAAAACATGCATTGTTACAAGGAATCAACGCCGCAGCACATGACATACTATTGCTAACAGACGCGGACTGCTACCCTGAATCCAATTACTGGATTAGTCATATGTCTGAAAAATGCCAGGGAGATATAAGGATAGTATTAGGCTATTCCGGATATGAGTTCCGTCCTGGCCTTCTGAATAAATTAATCCGGTATGAGACCATAATTACTGCCATTCAATACTTTTCAAGAGCCCTTAACAAAAGCCCATATATGGGTGTAGGGCGTAATCTCTGCTATAGGAAATCTTTTTTTGTGCAGGTAAAAGGCCTGAAAGAAGTGCTCCATGTGACCGGCGGGGATGATGACCTTTTTGTTAATAAATATGCCACTGGAGAAAACACCGCAGTTTGCCTAGATCAGCAGTCCTTTATGGTATCTAAGCCAAAGCAAACCTGGTGGACGTATTTCAGACAGAAGAAAAGACATCTATCAGTGGGAAAATACTATACCATGAGCGACCGGTTGGTTTTGGGCATATTCTCAGCTACTCATATAATATTTTGGAGTTCTTTAGTAAGTTTGTTGATAACGTCAACATTAGTATACTGGGTCGCTGCAGGGTTTCTGGTTCGTCAATTCGCACTTTCTTTGGTGGTAGAGAAATCATCTCGAAAGCTTAGAGATCACTTTAATATCGGTTATGTGCCATTCCTGGATTTTCTGTACAGCCTGTTTTATTTATATACTGGCATAGCGGCGTGGACTAGTAGCAAAGTAAATTGGCATTGAAACAGTTCTCGGACAAAGCATTACAAGATTTTAACTTAATCGACCGCGCGGTAGAAGAAGGCGATGAAAAAGCCTATGCTGAGTTAATGAAGCGGTATAAGACCCCTGTGTATCATATGATTCTGAAAATGATCAGAAACGTGGATGATGCTGAGGACTTAACCATTGAGGCTTTTGCCAAAGCCTTCAGAAATTTGCACAAATTCAAAAAGGACTTCACATTCAGCACCTGGTTGTTCCGTATTGCCACCAACAACACCATTGATTTTATTAGAAAGAAAAAACTGGACACCTTCAGCCTTAATACCTCCCTGAAAAATGATGATGGTGACAACGTGAATATCGATCTGGAAGATCATAATCTGGATCCCCAGGAAGAAGCTATAAAAGTGCAGAAAATTGAACTGATTCATCTTTTTGTAGGGAAGCTTCCACCCAAATATCAACGGTTGGTGCGCCTGCGATATTTCGATGAACTGTCTTACGATGAAATAGCCAAAGAGCTGGAAGCCCCGCTGGGAACAGTAAAAGCCCAGCTACACCGGGCCAGAGAATTGATGTATGGCTTATTAAAAGGCAAAAAAGACCACATTTGAGCCATGGATTTTATTCCAGGCCCCGAAATCGTATTCCGGTATTTTCCTGACCTTACTTTATCTCAAAAAGACCAATTTCTGGCACTCGGTGATCTTTATGCTTATTGGAACCAGCGTATCAATGTAATCTCCCGCAAAGACATCCACAATATCTACCAAAACCATGTGCTGCATTCTTTGGGTATCGCCAAAATACAGGGGTTCCGTGCTAAGGACAAAGTGCTTGATGTAGGTACCGGTGGAGGATTTCCCGGTATTCCACTGGCCATTGTTTTTCCTCATGCACATTTTCATCTTATCGATTCAATTGGGAAAAAAATCAGGGTTGTAAAGGAAATGATTCATCAACTGGGGCTGACTAATGCCAGTTGTGAGCAGATCAGGGTGGAGCAACTAAAGAGCCGTTATAAATTTATCGTGAGCAGAGCGGTAACCCGGCTTAACAGATTCATTCCCTGTGTAAAAACCAACATACTTTCTGAAGGGCAAATCCTATACCTGAAAGGAGGAGATTTAAGAGAAGAAATCCGTGAGGTCTCAGCGAAGATAGAGGTGCTACAGTTACCTGATTTTTTCCAGGAATCATTTTTTGAAACTAAGAAAGTGCTCAGAATCAAGGGGCTGTAAATAGCCTGAAAAAATTTAATTAGTGGCTTCAATCAATGAGTAATTAAGCATAAATTAGAGTGTCATTTTTGATGCACTATATATATTTTTAAACACCTTATGCCCACTTTTTCTCACCTCCATTGTCATACCCAGTATTCGCTATTAGACGGTGCGTCCAAGATTCCCGAGATGCTCAAAAAAGCCCAAGAAGACGGCATGCCCGCAGTGGCGCTGACCGATCACGGCAATATGTTTGGGGTGTTCAAGTTTGTAGCTGAAGCCAACAAGTACCATGTGAAACCCATAGTTGGTTGTGAATTTTACCTGGCACCTGACAGGCACAAGAAGCAATTCAGTAAAGAAAAGCGCGATGAACGGTACCACCAGCTTATGCTTGCCAAGAACGAAGAGGGTTATAAGAATCTATCCAAATTGTGTTCGTTGGGTTATGTGGAGGGATTATATAGCAAATGGCCTCGAATTGACAAGGAGTTAATCCTAAAATATCACGAAGGTCTTATTGCCACCACCTGTTGTTTAGGCGCTGAAATTCCACAAGCCATCATGAACAAAACCGAAGAAGAGGCCGAAGAACTTTTCAAATGGTGGTTAGATCTGTTTGGAGATGATTACTATGTGGAATTACAGCGACATGACCTGCCTGAGCAAAAGCAGGTGAATGCCACCTTATTGAAGTTCGCTCAAAAACATGATGTTAAGATCATTGCCACCAACGATTCTCACTATGTAGATCAGGAGGATGCCAATGCCCATGATATACTGCTTTGTGTAAATACCGGAGAATACCAGAGCAAACCCATTTGGAAAGGGTCAGGGTTTGGATCGAGAGAGCACCGTTTTGGTTTCCCTAATGACCAATTCTTTTTTAAGACACAGGCTGAAATGAACACCTTGTTCAATGACTACCCTGAGGCGATTGATAATACCAATGAAATAGTCGATAAGATCAACCCTCCTAAACTCACCAGGGACATCCTATTGCCTAATTTCCCTTTGCCCTCTGCCTTTGATAGCACCGACAATTACCTCCGGCATGTAACATATCAGGGAGCCAGGTCGCCTAAACGATATGGTGAATTAACCGCAGAAGTTGAAGAACGCATTGAGCACGAATTGAATATCATAAAGACCATGGGTTTTGCAGGATATTTCCTGATAACCGCTGATTTGATCAAAGCCGGCCGTGACCGTGGTGTGATGATCGGCCCGGGAAGAGGATCAGCTGCCGGCTCTGTAGTGGCCTATTGTACCGGTATTACCAACATTGACCCCATTAAATATTCGTTACTGTTTGAACGTTTTTTAAACCCTGAAAGAATCACCATGCCTGATATCGACACAGATTTCGACGATGAGGGACGTCAGTTGGTAATTGACTATGTGGTGAACAAGTATGGAAAGAAACGGGTAGCGCAAATTATAACTTATGGCACTATGGCCGCTAAACTGGCCATCAGGGACGTGGCCCGGGTAACAGAACTTCCTTTGCATGAGGCTAACGCTCTGACAAAACTGGTACCGGATCGGCCTGGGATCACACTTGCCAAAGCCTATGAGGAAGTACCTGAATTAAAATCCATCCGCAAGGGAAATGACAGCCGTGGGAAGGTCCTTAAGATGGCAGAAAAACTGGAAGGGTCAGTACGTAATTCAGGGATCCATGCCGCTGGTATGATCATTGCTCCGGATGATCTCACCGAGTATATACCAGTATGTATTTCCAAAGATTCCGATTTATTGGTTACCCAGTTTGATGGTAAGGTGATCGAAGATGCAGGTATGCTTAAGATGGATTTTCTGGGCCTTAAGACACTGAGTATCATTAAAGATTGCCTGAAACTAATTGAGAAGAACAAGGATTTAA
>QIEB01000336.1 GCA_003229495.1 Flammeovirgaceae bacterium | reverse complement strand
ACCAATTAATAACTAAAAATTCATAACCCATAACTAAAAACTAATAAAGCCCCACCTTCCCTTTCACAGACTCAAACATTTTCTGCGAATCAAACCCCACCCCGTCCTTAAACACCATCTCCATTTTTCGAATCAAATGGACATCTTCGGTCAAATCGCCATCGATCAACACCATGTCCGCAATCTTACCCACTTCGATGCTGCCCACCTCACTGTCTCTTTCAAGATATTTAGCGCCATTTAAAGTGCAGATTTTTATGACATCTTCAAGTGGAAATCCTTCTTCCACCAGAATTTCCACAGTTCTTCGATTGGAATATCCCGCCACCGTGCGGCCAGCCCCGGTAGGGTCGGTTCCTGCCACCAGAAATCCGCCTTTATCATAAAACCGTTTTATCCATTTCATGTTCTTATGGAAAAGCGCCGTTGAGGCGGAGTCTTTATTTACCCGTTTATCATATCTATTTTGTACCGCCTGCTGGTAGTCCGGGGCCAGGGCCACGAAGCCGCCTCCCGGTACTACTTCCCGGCCTGTATACGGCTCAAATACATTAGGAGTAGTAGTAACAGCCGTTCCGTTTTCGATCAATCGGTCTATAAGTGTATTTATGGTGGAGCCGTTTAGATCTTCCTCCAGCAACCCGGCTCTGGCGGCAAAGGGATCGCATTCATCTTCCACCTTGTTTTTGGCAAAATCACTGGAGGCCATGAACCCATGCTCCAGGTTGTCTATTCCAATGTTAGAGGCTTCCTGATAGGTCAGGGAGCATAGATGGCCGGTAACTTTAAAACCTCTTTTGTGAGCTTCACGAATGCAGACCTTAAGATCCTCCCCGGTGATCATATTATATACTTTAAAGGAAGTCACCCCATGATCGGCCCAATAGTTTACCATGTCTCCTACTTGCTTGCTGTTTTTTACAATTCCCAGGGATGCTATGAACAGTCCTTCCCGATCAATATGGGGGCTGGTGACATCCATTTTAGGTCCGGTCATGCGGCCTTCATCAATCCATTTTTTCAAATTGAGGTCCGCCTGAGGCTGAACACTACCTCCGGTACGAATGGTGGTAACTCCTCCCGCTAAATAGAGTCTGGGAAAGGAAAAGTTCATTTGGGCCACATCAAACCAACCTTCAAATTGCACCCGGGTGTAGAACATGTGTTCATGCAGCATTACCAGCCCGGGTATCAGGGTTTTTCCGTTTCCGTCCAAAATTTCGTAGTCTTCAGGGATAACAACATCAGGCCCAACACCTACAATTTTGTCATCTTCGATCAGAACCGTTTGAGCGTTTTGCGCTGGTGCGCCGGTACCATCTATTAGGGTAACATCTTTAATACAGTACTTACCTTTAGGGTAGGATATGAATTCCTGAACCTTTACATCAAAGTTTTGACCATGCGCTGTCCAATGGACAATCGCAAGCGCCAGAACCACTAAGCAGGACCTCTTTTTTATTACGAAATGAATCATGTTAGTTGACGAATCTATGCAAGAATTTGGTGACCATAATTATTGCTATATTGCCGATCATCTAAAATTAGGAAGAACGTTTTTAAAATCCCCTTAATTCTAACTAGCAACTACCACTTAATCCATTAGAATATGAACTTTAAATCAATAACCCCGTTTTTGTTGATCGGTCACAGAGAACGGTCTGTTTAATAATTCACTTGAGCGTTACTTATTGCTTAATGGACGTTAGACATTACTAAACACCCATTATTAAACATTCAGGATGTGCAATTCAGGGTTTCTAACAGACTCAAAACTCAAAACTAGGAACTCAAAGAACAAACTCCCCAGTTAGTCCCTCAACGCTACTGGTCCCCACCATAATTTCAAACTTGCCAGGCTCTATTATGAACTTACCCTCATTGTCGTAGTAGCCGAGTTCTTTTTCCGTGAGCTTAAATTCCAATGTCTGACTTTGCCCCGGATCCAAAGAGAATTTTTTAAAAGCTTTAAGTTCTTTTACCGGGCGCACTACACTGGCTACCACGTCCCTGATATACACCTGGGCCACTTCTTCTCCGGCCACCTGTCCACTATTAGTTACAGCTACCTGAACATCAACTTCGGCGCTGCCTGTGACCTCCACAGTTAGATCGGAATAGTTGAAAGTGGTATAACTTAATCCATGCCCAAAGGGGTACAAAGGCGAATTGCTTTCATCCATATAATGGGACCAAAATACCATTTCAGTAGCATCCGGTCTGCCGGTACTAAAATGATTGTAAAAGATCGGCACCTGGCCTACACTTCTGGGAAAGGTCATGGGCAGTTTACCGCTGGGATTGTAATCGCCAAAAAGAACTTGTGCTATGGCATTCCCACTTTGAGAGCCCAGCTGCCAGGTTTCAAGAATGGTGGGGATGTTTTCTGCCGCCCAGGGAATGGCCAGTGGTCTTCCATTCATCAATACCAGAATAATGTTTTGGTTTGCTTCATACACCGCTTCAAGCAATTCTTGCTGAACACCGGGCAGGTCCAGCCGGGTACGACTCCTCCCTTCCCCGCTCTGAAAACCGTGCTCACCAAGAACCATAACTACCACATCTGATTTGCCGGCCAGCGTTACCGCCTCCCCAAAGCCGCTTTTGTCTATCTCATTGATTGGTGCTTCATGTCTAAAAGTGGTTTCGGCGGTGACCAGTTCAGCTCCTTTGATGTAGGTGACCTGATCTGTATATGAAAGCAGTCCTTCCAAAACAGAAACTGCGGTATTGTCATCGGAACTGATGCGCCAGCTGCCTAATGGGCTATTTTTGTCATTAGCCAAAGCTCCGATCACTGCAATTTTTTGCTGCTCTTTGGACAACGGCAGCAGTTTGGTCTCATTTTTTAATAACACCATGGACTTTTTGGCCATGTCCAGCACTGCCTTCTGATGATCTTCATGGTATATGAGATCCTTTTCTCTATCAGGATCACAATACTTGTATGGATCGTCAAAGAGTCCTAACTCAAATTTTACCTTTAGTATTCTTCTAACGGCATCATCAATTACCGAAATGTCAACCTTGCCGGAATCGACCAGGGCTTTTAAATGTTTGACATAAGCATAAGACTCCATATCCATATCAGATCCGGAATTGGCCGCCAGTTCCGCAACATGGCTGTAGTCCCTGGCAAATCCATGGGTGATCATTTCGTTGCCTGAAGCCCAGTCCGATACTACAAAGCCATCAAAACCCCAGCTCCGCTTCAGAATATCCCTTTGCAGCAGCGTATTTCCTGTGGCAGGGATCCCATTGAGGACATTGAAGGAGTTCATTACCGTTCTTACACCACCATCAACAGCAGCTTTAAAAGGCGGCAGCACCATGTTGTATAGGGTGGAGGTTCCAATATCAACGGTATTATAATCGCGGCCTGCCTCGGCAAACCCATAGCCTGCAAAGTGCTTGGCACAGGCAGCAATGGTATTAACGGCAGACAAATCATCTCCCTGGAATCCTCTAACTCGCGCAACGGCTATTTTAGAACCCAAATAGGGGTCTTCGCCGCCGCCTTCCATCACCCGGCCCCAACGAGCGTCTCTTGAAATATCCATCATAGGGGCAAAGGTCCAATTAATGCCCGCCGCAGAGGCTTCTATGGCCGCAACCCGGGCAGATTGTTGTATGGCTTCCAGGTCCCAGCTGGCGGCTTCAGCCAGGGGTATTGGGGCCAGTGTTTTATAGCCGTGTATTACGTCATATCCAAACAGTAGGGGAATGCCCAGTCGCGACTCATTCACTGCCAACTCCTGAAGTTGTCGAACATTTTCAACACCGTGAATGTTGAGCATAGCACCCACGTACCCTTGTTTTAGATGTTGGTATTTATCAGCAGCAGCACCTTCTTGTGGTACCGGTCCGGTTACCTCCCAAAATCCATTGTAGAGGTTCATCTGCCCGATCTTTTCTTCCAGAGTCATCTGGGTCATTAAATCATTAATCTTTGCATTCATTTCGTTTGAAGGTTTCGGACTGCTACAAGCACAGGATATCAGAATTAGCATGGTCCATAATCTAAAAGTTGAGTTTCGTATCATGTTTATCAAATCACTATGTCCAAAGTCTCAAATAAGACTCAAAATTCAATTTTCAATCCCCGGATTGCTCATCCCCGGGTTATTCTTTGACCGCCACTGCTATTTTTGAATCAGCAGTACCGTAATAAAGGAACCATCGATCCTTGAAATATACCAAACCTTCCACAAAACACACTTCGTTTACTTCACCAACCTTTTCATATTTCTTTTCAGGATGAATAAAATTATTGTCCATCCTGTCAATAAGTTTAAAAGGCTGGTTTTTATCAAATAGCGCCTGTCCGGCGGCGTAGGTAAACTTGGGCAAAAGTCGATCATTAAAATTAGAGGCGTTACTGGCATTATATATCAATAGGATTCCTTCTTTCTGTATCAAGGCATAGGGTCCGGGTTCCACCAGCCGGCTATCAAAGTAGCCCATTCTTGGATGAAGCACTGCTATCATTTTCTGGGTTTCATTGTTTTCAGCAACTTTCCAATTGATCAAATCAGCAGAAGATGCTATATAGAGATCCGTATCTCCAAAGTACATCCAATACTTATCCATTATTTTAGCGGCCACTATCCTGTTGCCTATTCTGCGCGAAACAATGGCCCCTGATTTCGACCAGGTATTCCGGTATTTTTCTTCATTCAAAACCAGGCCATGCTTGGTCCAATTTCTAAGGTCTGTTGAGATGGCCAAACATAGACGTGCGATTTTGCCATCATAGGCAGTATAAGTAAGAATATACCTGCCATTTTCAGATTCTACGATACGGGGATCTTCAACTCCGCCGGGCCATTCGAAAACTTGCATACTGTCTTGATCGGGATAAAATATCGGTGCGGGTTGTTTTTCAAAATGCAGTCCGTCGTCACTAATGGCTAACCCCAGTCGTGAAGTCATGGCATGGTCCTGAGCGCGGTATATTAAATGTACCTGGTTGTTCCTAACCACCGCAGTGGGATTCAGAACGTTTCTCTCCTCCCACTTTATCAGGGTATCGCTTACCGGACAATCAAATATGAAATCATTGTGGGGGGATAAAATTGGGTTTAGGCTATCAACTTT
>QIEB01000567.1 GCA_003229495.1 Flammeovirgaceae bacterium | reverse complement strand
TCTAGCAAAAATTAGATGAAAAACGTTGTGTTCCAATTCATCCAGGCGCCTTAAAAGGCGTGGCATTCTTGGAACCTGTTAATGTAAAAATGGCAGACGACAATAAGAAAGTCGAGGAGACGGAGGAGAAACCTAAAAGCTTGATAGATAGGTTTTGGTGGGTGATTCCGCCGGTATTTCTTACATTCATCTATCACCCTCTGTTTTTAGCAATATCGGGTCACTCATATTATCTTCTTAGTAGTACTTGGCATGAAGCCATGCTTAAAAGCATACGTCGGGAATTTTCTGTTATGTGGTTTGAAAACATACGTCGGTTATTCAGTTTAAAATATGAGGGTGGTCTGCTTGTTCCATTATTTATGTTTGGATTCATGGGCATAGGATTTATCATTACAAAAAAAATGTCCCTGAAATACAAAATCCTTATCCCATCAATCCTTGGTGCAATAGGATTGCGGATTGGTTTCTATGCAGCGTTATATTATTATCCTGAACCGTTCTGAGGTGAGTTAAAATGGTAGATATGAAACATGTATTGGGAATCGGAATTATAGTCTTGAGTTACATAGTAACGGCACCAATTGTTCTGGCATCTGGTGGAAAAACAGACAACCTGACAGTTACAATTATAAACGAAACTTCGGCAAATGTGGAATGGCACATACCTTATCTTGGTGAAGATTCGGCATATTTACCGGTTGTGCATCAAATCCTTCAGGAGAACATCGCAGACGTTGAAGTAGGGATCGAACAGTTATTCTTGCAGGATGTCCGGAACATCCAGATAGCAGTGGATAATCAAACCCTCGTTATCACTTTCAGTCTCGCTGGTAATTACTCCGACAGCTTCATAACAGGGAAATTCCAGGATTTGCCTAAGCTTGGGGAATACGCACCAGTCGGCGTTGACGTTTTGACGATTAATATCCCTGATGACAAGCACCTGTCAAATGTAAATCCGGGTCCGAATGAAATGGCAGGAAACGAACTAATCTACTACGATTACAACTGGATTTATCCTCTTGAAATATACTACTCCGATCAACTTACGATGACTCAAATTGGGGAAGAATGGAAACTCCCGATACCAAAAACCATCTCCGTCGAGGATTTATCTGCTGGGGAGCAAGGCGAAATTGATTCAGAAGGTTTATATATGAGAATTCGAGATTTTAGAACAACTAAGCCCACGGATGAAACATCTGGAGAATAGTAAAAATGGAGGACGACAATAAAAAAGTCGAGGAGACGGAAGAGAAACCTAAAAGTCTGATTGATAGATTTTGGTGGGTGATTCCGCCTGTGTTTATTACGTTTGTGTATTTGCCATATTTTTACAATATATACAATCTCAAACTACATATCTCCTTCGAAAGTTATATGCTGATAATTAAATACCTTTACATCGACAAATACGGCGGATCTCTCTTCTGGTTATACTTCCTTTTTGGTTTCATGACTGTTGGCATGCTATTGACCAAAAAGCGATCATTAATACTGCGAATAATTATCCCGATAATCTTCCCGATTTTGGCTCAGTTTATTGTATTATTGGTTTTTGTTATATGGCTAAAGATAGGCTCATTGAACTATCCATTATGAATTAGGTGATGAAAATGAGAGAAACAAAACATAAATTCGCACGGGGCATATTTGCCGTTGCTATATTTTTTATAGTGGTAGGCTCTCCAGTTGTCTCATCAGCAGGACAGGATTCACATCTTCTGAAGATAACTATCGAGGATAGTGAAACCGCCACCGTAGAATGGCGTATTCCTTATCCTGGTGAAGCTTCGGTATATTTACCGGTTGTATATCAAATCCTTCAGGAGAACATCGCTGATTTCGAAAAAGGGAACGAGCAACTGTTCCTTCAGGACATCCAGAACATTCAGATAGCAGAGGATAGTCAAGCTCTTGTTATCACCTTCAATCTCGTGGGCAATTATTCAGATGGCTTTGTAACTGGTCAATATCAAAGTCTGTACGAGCTCCAGGAATATGCACCTGGTGGCATTGACATTTTGAAGATCAAAATCCCCGAAAGTAAGTATTTTTCTTCGATTAATCCAGGACAAAATGAGATGATAGGAAACGAACTAATATACTACGATTACAATTGGATTTACCCCCTGGAGATATACTACTCCGATCAACTTACAACAGCTCAAATCGGGGAAGAATGGGAGCTCCCGATACCAAAGACCATCTCAGTCGAAGATTTGTCTGCTGAAAAGCAGGGCGAAATTGAAGAAGGTTTATATATGAGAATTGGAGATTTTAGAACAACTAAGCCCACGGATGAAACATCTGGAGAATAGTAAAAATGGCAGATGACAATAAAATTGAGGGAACAGAAGAGAAACCCAAAAGCCTGATTGATAGGTTTTGGTGGGTGATTCCACCGGTATTCATTATATTTGTGTATATCCCATTTGGGCTTATGTCTTTATCGATTTTACTAGGGTATTCCTTTGATGAGTATCCCCCTTTCACTTTCGAGCGTTATATATTAGGGCTTAAAAAACTTTACATCCCTAATTATATCGGCGATGTGAAGGAATACTTAATCATATTTTCTTTCATTTTTGGTCCAATGGTCTTTGGTATGTTATCTACCAAAAGAGAGTCATTGAAATTGCGAATTACTATCCCGATAACCTTAGCGATTTTGGGCACACTTATTGTAACATTATTTTTTGCTATGTTTATATGGTTTGGTATGAGTCCTCTAAAGTCGTTACAGAAATTAGGGATTTTAGGTTCATGGATTGTAATTTGGGGCATTGCAATACGGTTATGGTTGCTGCCCATGCGTCATCAAGTGAGGTTCTTATGGAAATTAGGGATTTTAGGTTCATGGATTGTAATTTGGGGCATTGCAATACGGTTATGGTTCCCATGGATGTCCATGGGTGATCTATGGGAATTAACACTATTAGTGATTTTAGGCTTATTGATTATAGCATTGGTTAGAGCATTGTTATGGTTAGGTTCTTATTGCCATCCATTGGAAGGTGATAAAAATGAGAGGAATAGTAATAAAACATAAAAGTGTACTGAGCATATTTGCTGTGGCTATATTTTTTATAGCTATGCTACCTTCAACTGTCTCATCAGCAGGACAGGACTCACGTCTTCTGGAGATAACTATCGAAGATAGTAAAATCGCCACCGTAGAATGGCGTATTCCTTATCCTGGTGAAGCTTCGGTATATTTACCTGTTGCATATCAAGTCCTCAAGGATAATATCGCTGACGTTGAAGTAGGGAACGAGCAACTTTTCTTGCAGGATGTGCAAAATATCCGGATAGCTGAGGACGGCGAAGCCCTCGTTATTACTTTCAGTCTTATTGGCAATTATTCAGATGGCTTTGTAACAGGGAAATACCAGGATTTGCGTGAGCTTGGGGAATATGCACCTGATGGCGTTGACGTTTTGAAGATTAAAATCCCAGATGACAAATACTTTTCTTCGATTAATCCTGGACCAAATGAGATTAAAGGAAACGAGTTAACGTACTACAATTACAACTGGATTTACCCCTTGGAAATAAATTATTCTAATCAACTTACAACAACGCAAATCGAGGAAGAATGGAGGCTTCCGATACCAAGAACTATCTCAGTCGAGGATTTATCTGCTGAAACACTGGCCGAAATCGGTACTCTTGGCGTCCCTACTCCGATTTCGAATTCTGATTTCGGAATAAACGAGGATTCAAAGTATACTATTCCAGGATACGGGAGTTATGTCGGTACTGACACGGTTCCAGGAACAAACGGGAAAAACGCTTATACAATAGCAAGCGATTACAAGCCAGAACTATATAAGGAGATGCCGGGAATAATACCTGATCCGACTGACCCAAATTATAATATAAGTGCTGGTTACTACCGGGTTTTGAAAGGATACGACCCCTATGTTGGATTCAATGCCTACTTGATACAATACATCATGTATTGGGAAGAGCAGGACTGTTCTGGGAGTTCCCATATATATGATTACGAGCCGATATTTATCTGGGTTCAAAAGATTGGTGACAAGCCGTACAGGATCGCTTATGACAGGTGGACTCCAACAACTATTCACATCTATGATATCCATAGAACGGATTTGTGGAGCGGGTCCTCCGGCCAATACGATTTAGATGATATGCAATGGGTATGGACTCAAGATAAATCATATTATCCCATGGGGAAACACCTATACACGGCAGATGTTGGTGATGACCTCTGGCTCAGGGATATATCAACTTCTCTTCAGAATAATTGGAATGGAACTCATGTAAAGCTAAGCCATGCAAACTGTTACAACACCTTTGACGAAAATATTGATGCAGGAGACCCACTGGAACCCTATCCATTGTTACCACTGGATGATGACCAATTAAGGGCCTGGTACCTCAATGATATAAATCCTCTCGATACGGACATTTCCGATTCTTTTTACGAGGTATTCTGGGAGGGTGTAAAACCAGACCTATACTACCCGGAATCAATTAGCATAACCTTGAACTCGGCTACTCCCAACGGCAATACATTAACTGTCGATGCATCCGTGTCCTATGATCATAGTAATTACCCCTCACCATTACCCTTAAAAGGTCTCCATGACGATAGATTCGAAGGATACTTTGGTTCAACTCCACTCCCCCTGTCATCTATTACAGAAACGTCAGCCGGCAGATATGAGCTTAATTATGATATCTCGTCCTTTTATATTGGAGATACATATACTTTCACCCTCACAGTGAATGATAATCTGGACAACCTTTCCTCTACGGTCACTGACTCGGTTGACATCCCCGGCGACACCACCCCGCCCACTCCCCCAACCCTCATCTCACCCTCCGGCACAATCACCGACTCAACCCCCACCTTCACCTGGAACGCGGCAACCGACGACTTAAGCGGTATCGACTACTACCAGATCCAGGTTGACAACAACATCGACTTCTCAAGTCCTGTCATTGACACCACCACGGGTTCGACGTCTTACACCGCACCTACCACTGGCGCGTCAGGGCAAGAGACAACGCCAGCAACTGGGGCGACAATTCGAGTTCGTTATCCTTCACCATAGACACTTCAACACCTCTTCCAGACCTCACCCTCACCTCCTCGGACATAACCTGGGACTCCACCTCCAGCAGGATAACCGCAACCATTTATAATATTGGCGAGGCAGGCGCATCCAATGTACGTGTAGACTTCTTCAACGGCAACCCATCAAACAACGACCTGATAGGCTATACGACCATAACGAGCATAACGGTCGGAAACAGCCAGGACGCATCAGTTACATGGAACAACGCTCCCGGAGGCACTAATCCGACCGTCTATGTAGTCATAGACTCTGCACATCTGGGAAACGGTGCTATCCAGGAGAGCGACGAAACGAACAACATAGCGAGCAAGTCGGTGACGGTGCCCGCCAAAACCACCGAAATCACGGCGATAACAGTAACCCCGACACAGCCGGATTTAGAGAGTACAACAAACATAAAGGCCACGATAACGAATAATGGGGGAAAGATAAACTCTGCACGGCTGAAATTCAAACGAGCAGGGCCGGACAGGGATTTTTCAGAAATAATGAGAACAATCGACTTCATCTGACACTACAATCGAAAAAGATTTCAACTACAGTTTTGACCCGGTTGATACAGGGCAAAATTTCATACTAGCCGAACTCTGGAATGGGAACAAAGGAGTCATTGTGTCTACGCTGGAAAAAGAGGTCTATGTGCTGGACAGGGCGTATGAATTAAGAATTTCGGCGTTTACAACACCTATTACTCCCTCGTCTACTTATATTAAAGTGTACTGGAATCCAAAAAGCGGGCAGGACCCTCTTGAAAATGGTGTTCGTTACCATATTTATGGTAAACTGGCAAGTCGAAATGGCACTCTCCCAACTTTTGGTGACAACCTTGTGCAAAATCTCAATAATTGGTCTTGGCTTGGGCATCCTATCTTTCCCACTTCCGGTTATGAGTGTGACAACTGCTGGAATGTTCCAAGAAGCCAATTTGACTATCTGCCTGATGGAATGTACTACTTTGGAGTAATTGAAGACTCAAATGATAATCAAGAGATGGACGATCCTGATGATAGAGATGGCATATCTTCCCGGTCCTATTACATGAATTTCCATACCCTGGCACCAGCAATCGATAGCCCGGCAAATAGCAGCGAAGTAAGCGGAACCGTTACGGTTTATGCATCCTCGAAGACAAACGGGATAAAAGACGAAGATATAACACGAATTGTCTTCCAGAAATACGAAGACGGATCATGGGCCGACATTTATACTGACAATACCCCTGAAGACGGGTTTTCCTATACTGAAGATATGACAAACGTCCCTGACATGACTAAAAGGATTATCAGGGTCCGGGCCTTTGCCATGGACGGTACTTCTGCCACGTCTTCGTCAATAACACTAATAGTAAGAAGCGACATAAAGTCGGATTTAGTCGTTTATCCGTCAAGTATCTCATTCAATCCCTCTCAACCCCGTGAAGGGGACGTAGTAAATATCTCTGCCCAGGTTTTCAATATCGGCAGTGCTACGGCTTATGACGTAAAAGTCAGGTTTTACCTCGGTGATCCACAGGCTGGAGGGACGCAGATAAGATCTGAGCAGACTATTACATCAATTGACGTAGCTGGTAATGGAATTTCCAGTGTAAACTGGAATTCAATTGGCGGCTCTCATGATATATTTGTTGTAGCAGACCCACTAGGCGATATCCCAGAAACCAATGTGAGTAACAACAAGGCCGAAAGAAATATCGAGGTGAATGTCCCGCCAACGATTCCGACTTCTTTGACCCCTGTATCTGGTATTCACGGTGGCATTGTAAATGTTGCGTGCAGCGGTTCCACAGATCTGAATGGAGACCCTATTTACTACACTATACTCGGTTACTACGATGGAACATGGCATGACCTTGAATTAAATGGCGATGGCATTTACAACTGGGATGTTTCTTCTATCGCATCACAAACAGGCGTAGATTTAAAATGCAATGCAACTGATTTAACTGATTCCAGTGCATATTTCAACCCTGCCGGAACGCTGGAGATTGACACCACTCCGCCCACGGTCGAAAACTCCTCCTCCTCCGACGTCATGTCAGGCGATCATGTCAGGCGAAGATGAAACCGTAACAGTAGATGCCTACGACTTAAACGGCATAAGTACGGTCATCCTGCGCCTGGACTCCACGACAGACTACGTGATGACCTTTGCCTCCGGCAATACGTACACCGTCACGATCCCCGCAGCAGCAGAGTTGACCGGCGGGCAGCACGGCATCAGGTACTACGTGAACGACACGGCAGGGAATATGGACAGCAGTGTGACTGATTCTTTTGAAGTGATTGTAGATAATACCCCACCAGACATCACCATAATCTCACCTGAAAACATAACCTACCCAACTGATTCCGTTGATCTGAACTATACCGTGAACGATTCAAGCGGAATAGACTGGGTCGGGTATAGTCTGGATGGCCAGGCAAAGATATCAACCTCAGATAAAGTAACCGACTTTTCTAACTCCTCGGGGAACCGTCTCGGTCCTATCG
>QIEB01000659.1 GCA_003229495.1 Flammeovirgaceae bacterium | reverse complement strand
GAAGCTGTATTATACTCTGCTGCGATCTCACAGCCTTTTATCAGGTCAGCATCTGTCATGGTTGGATGCAACAAAGAATGATCGATCATCTTAGCTAATTCCGTCACTTTACACATCTTAATAGAATTTATTTAACAAATGTTTATTTGAAGCTGGTTCATTTTAGTTGATAATCTGAAGTTGTAAAATCCATTTGATTCAAATAAATATGGTGGCAAATGGAGACAATTGCACTTCGTGGTAAACCTGTATTTGGGGCAGACCATCCATCCATTCAGGTGAACCCAATTGCTGATACCTGCTGTTGGTGTCAAGAATTATTCCCTGACAATTTTGAAATTCTATAGGGACTTGAATTGAAAGGGGTTGAGAGCTGAAATTGCTCAATACCAGATGAGGTTTTGCCTCGCCAACGACTATTCCTCCGAATCGCAAAGGATCAGAGGTTTTGATGGAGAATAAATCACTTTGCTTATGCTCCAAAAGATACCTAAATACATAATACATAGGGTAAATTGATCTTTTGGGTGCATGAAACCACTGAGAATGACGAGGTTTATTGCTTTGCATAATCCCTTTTAAACCAACGGTCTCAAAGAATGTGATGGCTTCAACTTCACTGCGCAACAAGTTCTGTAGGCAACCCAGCACCCAACCAGCACCAAACAATGACATTTGCCGGGGATCGACATCTTTCCCTTCGGATAAGAAATTGTCTCCTGCAGTGGTATTTGGGTTCCACGGCATTTTTAAGGTGACAGGTGATATATGAACTGGTTTGTTTGAGGAAAAACTCTGCGCTGTTTGCACCGTATAAGGCAGGGTATTCAATGTTTCAACCAGAGATGAATTGTCAAAAGCGTGTACCTGGGGGTTAATGGGGTACACTAAATAATCAATTTCAGAATGCGTAACTCTTTGGCGATTCAATTCTGTAAAGAACGCATTAGAGCCTGCTCCTATTTGACAATCAGACAGGGTAATTTTTAACATCGAAACTGTTTTATTCAACAATTTCTCGCTACTGGTGGGTTTATTTCGATCAAACAAATTCACCATAGTTACCTCGCAATCCAAGCCGGACAGCATGGCCACAAAACTTTCCAGCTCATTATCTATATCATCAAAAAATACACTTAATTCCAGGCTCAAGCCCAGTTCTCTGGCTTCTGCCACCGTGTTCTCCAAATCCGTCTGCCAGCCTTTTTGATATAATTTTAAATCTGCCTGGTAGTGATCAAATGACATATTCCGTAAGGCAGCTATTTCATCAGTAGTTAATTTATCTACCTCTGATGATTTTCCTATGCCAATTTTAGGCAGCCGGGTGGGCTTGGCATCGATGGTAAAACTGTGCCTGCGGGGGGAAGTTAGTTTTATATTGGAAAGGTTTCCTGTGAGTGTTAATTCAATAAGTTGACTTACGGACTCCCCAGTTTCAACTTGATGAGGAAATGGTAATGATAACGGGGTGCAATAGGTTTTGTAGGATTCATCCGTCCAATTACGCTGGTCTTCCGTTTCGAACACATCTCCTGAGAAGTTCAGTCTGGCGCTACAGCCTGCAACCTCCCACTGCATGGAACGTATGTCTATAAATGGTTGATGGGGGCTAATAAGCAGCGGAAAAAAACTTTTTTCAATTTGCCCATCAGTATGCCAAATTTCTACTTCCCTGCCACTGCAGCCTTGAATGGGGTGGAGAACAGTAAATCCGAGTCTGTTTCTTTTGAATCTTGACAGGGCCTTGCCGCTAATCTGGAAAGTGATTTTACTGTCTTCACTGCCAATTATCTCACATTCCCATATGAAGTGAATCGGTGCCAATGCTACCTCACATCGATAGAAAATTCTGAAGCTCTTATCTTTCTGATCAATATGCTCATCATATACCCTCTGAGGAACAGTATTCCAATTATGGTCTCGTACCATATGGTTGATCATTCTGAGCACCTCTTCTTCTCCCAGCTTGATATAGCGGATAAATCCCTGAGCGTAAAAAAGTGTTAATTTACCAGCTCTTAGTGGAATGGGCGGAATCAAAGGTTCCTTACTGCCATACATTTTTATGTTTTCAGAAAAATCCATAAGTTAAATCTGCCTGCCTGCTCCGATTAAGATTACTTTTGTCATTCTTGTATGTACTTATTAGCTCAGTAATTCTCCTTGTAATATTGATTCAAAGTACCTGGAATTACCGTTTTGTCCGCCTTTCAAGGCTATCTCAAGACCGTCAAACTGTGGATCCCTGGAATGTGCAATACACAGCGGAGCTCCTGGTGAAATAGGGTATAAAGTTTCCAGGGCCGAGATAGCTAAGGCCCGGGACACATACCCCGAGGTGTCCCCACCAGCCACTGCCACCCGAAGTTTACCCATTCTTATTATCAAATCCCGGAGTATTACTCCCTGGATATCAGCGATTATCTGACCGGCGTTTTTGTTTTCTCTCCTGTGCTCATCAAGCCATTGCTGGGTCATGCTTATGGCAGGATCTCCAGGCCCCATCGCTGTATACAATATAGGGATCTGTCCGTTTTCAAGGGCTATTAGTGATTGATTTACCACTGACTCGGCTTCAGCGCCCTGCTCAAGGGGGTTAACCAGTTTCAAGGTGTTAATTCTGATTCCTTGATGTCCAAGAGACTCCATGTACTTCAATTGATCCGCGGTAGCTGGGGAACAACTTCCAGCGGTTATTACCATTTTTTTTGACTTTCCCGGTTTTTGAAGTTGGTTCGATTTCCTTATTTTTCCCAACTGTTGCAGATGTAATGCTAAAGCGTAATCCATGCCGGACGCTCCCACCAACAATTGAATAGTGCTACCTCTGCCATCTATCAATAACTCTCCTATGGTTTTCAAATGATCAACTGACAAAGTATCGAACAACAAATAATTTCCACCTTGCTCAATCAGATTTGAAAAATACCTTACAGGGTCCCCATATTCCCCATCTATCCCAAAAATGTCCATAAGTTTGACAGGCCTTTTTGTTTGCTTTGCCAAATGCACCCTCAAGTCACTCTCTTTCATAGGAGTCACGGGATGTTTCTTCATAGTGGGATGACGGTCAAGTCTGAATGTTTGATGGACTACCCGGGCAAAGAGGTTTCCAAATACCACAAATCGATTCAGAAATGGCGCTGCCACCAATAAGGGTATATAGTGAGAAGGGAAATACTTCAAGGCGATCTCCACTGCATGACCTATATTTCCCAGTTCCACCGAGCTATCAAACGTCGAGCAGATTTTATATTGAAAAAAGTCTGAAGGTATCTTGCTGATTTTCTCAAATATAGCCGGCAGTTCATCATCCATTCCCTTGGGACTTAAACTCCGTGAGATTCCCGCCACCCCAAAGGCCCTGATCTTATTTGAGTGGTCCGTGTGTCCAATTCCAATCTTTAACCTGAAACTGTCTACTTCCTGTTTATCAGGGACATCAAGAAACAGTGCTGTAGGAATACCATTTAAAGCCAGCGTTTCCATCACATCGGTTGAACCGGTAAAGTCATCACCGTAGTAACTTAGAAAGATATCGTTTTTGAGCATTGGATTACCCATAAAAGTCCATGGCTTCCTTTAGCTCCCGATGATTTATAGCGTAATCTTCCAACGATTGTCCGCTTATTGCAGCCTGCCAGGCTTGTTGTATACTTTTTACTCCCGCAGGTATCCCGGAAGGGTGGGCAACTATGCCGCCACCACACAAGTACATCAGGTCTAAACTCTTGATTTGATCATAAGTGTCTTTTGCCTGACCCGCCCATTGCCCGGAGGATAGCACCGGCATTACCTGATAGCCTCCCAGCAAAGGTTGCAGGCAGGCCTTTATGGATTTTACCACCGATTCATCAGGTTCACAAAATTTGTTTCTTATTCCATTGGTGTGAAGGTGGTCCACACCAGCCAACCTCCATATTTTTTGGAAGGCGGTAAACTCTATTCCCAGTATATTACTCCGGTCAAATATGCCCCACCCGTTACGATGACCATGTATTGGCAACTGACTATGTTTGGCTATAAAAGTAATACCGGAAATACCTACCCAGTTCAAACTCACCATAATGCAGGTTCCCTGCTTTTCCAGTAGATAGTCGTGACGTCGTCTCATATCATCCACCTCCCCGCTGACATTAAAAGCATACATTGGTTTCTTGCCGGTACGATGGGCGTAATCGTTGATAACGCTCATTACTCGATCTACCCTTTCTTCAAAAGGGGAATGTGGTGAGTCACCCATCAGTTCATCGTCCTTAATGAAATCCAATCCCGATTCTATTAAGGTCTTTACCTGATCGGCAGTTTGCTTGGCAGTAAGACCCACGGAGGGTTTAATTATTGTTCCTACCATGGGCCGTTGAAAAACACCAGATAACTGACGGGTCCCTTCAATCCCAAACGCAGGCCCTGGATACTCTTCGGCCAGTTCTGGTGGGAAATCAAGATCCAGTAATTTGATTCCGGAGAATGGACCCAACTCAAAAAGATTGCCCGCCACGGTGGCACATAAATTTGAAAGGTTCGATCCGATATTTTCATAGGGCCAACAAAGTTCTACGTTTGCCCTTTGTATGGGGTTCCCGGGTATTCCACGGGCCCCTGGCAATGAAGGTACACTTACTTCGCGCAGGGGCTCAATCACAGAAACTTCAGCTCCATGCTTGGCTCTTAAGCTTTCTGTCTCACCGGGTATCTTTACAAATGTACCACTTGACTGTTCGCCCGCCATGATTTGGGCCGCTTCTTCAAGATCATAGGAGGTTTCAATAAGGTACCGTGCTTTCAGCGTTTTGCTCATGACCATACTAAATGTATGAAATAAATAATTGGGCTTTGACCGCATATTCGTAACTTTTAACGAAATCGATTGCGAACTTAGGTATCCTTGAGAAATGAGTGACCATAAAAGAACTGCCAAAAAATCAAAGAGTTTGTAGTTAGTTATTAAGATATTTAAATGAAATCATTTAGTGAAAGCCTGCTGATAATTATTGTCATTCTAACCACCTGGCAGTGCACACCATCGAAAATTACAAGTTCCAATAAGGTAGTTCCCAACATCCTGTTGATCCTTACTGATGATATGGGATTTGGGGATGTATCCAGTAGTGGAAACCTCATTATTAGCACCCCAAATCTTGAC
>QIEB01000266.1 GCA_003229495.1 Flammeovirgaceae bacterium | reverse complement strand
GTCCATGGCATTCGAAGGAACATACCTCCATAAGAAAATTCGTTGATGGTTATGTCTTCAAGGGCCTTTCCGTTCCACTCCAAAGAAATGAGATACTTATGGTCCTGCTCTTTGAGTGACCAATTTTGGGTTTCCTGCATAATGGGGCGGCCATTTTTATCAAGCATATAATAGACTGTTTGCCATTTGACGTCTGCTCCTTCTGACACAATGATGGTGGCAGATAGCCGTTTCCAATGACTATCTCCATTGAAGTGAAAGAAATCCCTGCCAATCTGCTCTTGAATGTGTGGCGGTTTGTTGCTGTTGTAAAACCATTTATTTATGGTATCGGCAGCTGCGCCACTGCCATTAACACGGGTAAATCCCCAGTACAAGCCCGTTTGATGCTTGTGGTGTTCCGGGCTATAGTCGGTGAGAGATCCAATTCCGTCAGGGGCCATGATGGGATGCAGATAAGGTCGCATGCCCTCAGCTGCATTTTGCACAAGCACTGGATTTTTTCCTCCAATTCTGAAGATGGATAAAGTACCGGTTGAGTGGTCTTGAATGATTTGAAATTTAGTTGGGGTTTCTCCAGAGGAATCTAAATTTTTGCAACCGGTAAAAACCACTAGGAATGTGATTTGTGAGATCAAAAACGCGGAATAGCACCTTTTTTCAGAGGACATGAACCAATCGATCAACTAAAAAATCAAAACTAAAAACTAAAAACTAAAAACTTCTAAAGTCTAACCTCACAATTCTGCGCTGATGATTTATAGATGGCTTCCACTACAGTGATGTCTCGCAGGCCCTCCTCTCCGGGCACTATCAAAGGTGTTCCATTCATAATAGCCTCGGCATCTTCATCCATTTGCTTGGGTTGTTGTCGCGGTAATGGAAAATTGATCTCTGTCCCATCTGACATACTGCCCTTATTGCCACCGTAGCTGGAATGCGGTTCCATTTTCAACCAACCTTTCTCGTAGTTAACCTGTAAGTAGTTCATTCCAATGCCAAAACTGGTATGACAAGCAGCCCTGGCGCCGCTGGGAAATTCCAGTTGGAACATCATGGTCTCCTCCACCTCATAATATACCTCAGGTCTGGTGGTAGAAGCCTGGGCCGTAACAGCTATTGGCTCCTCCCCAGTAGCCAATCTGGCGCCCTGCAAAGCGTACACCCCCATGTCACCCATAACCCCACCTCCCATGGCTTTCTTTTGTTTCCAATGGTCAGTCCTGCCATCAAAATACCCAGCTGCTGAGGTGATCATTTTCACTTTTCCAAATGGCAGTTCCTTGCCCACTTTCATATAGGCTTGAATATTGGGGTCGTGCTGACACCGGTAACCAATTGCCAAAGTAACCTTATGGTCCTTACAGGCTTTGATCATTGACTCGCAGTCTTTCACGGATGGGGCCATGGGCTTTTCGCACCAAATATGTTTTCCGGCTTCAGCACCTCTAATGGTATATTCGGCGTGCATTGAAGGTGGAAGTACTACATAAATGACGTCGATATCAGGGTTATCCGCGATTTGATTATAATTATCATAACTATAAATGTTCTTATCCAGGATCCCGTAGTCCTCCTGCCATTTGGGTATCTTATGAGGACTACCGGTAACAATACCCTTAAGCTCACATTTTTTAGTTTCCTTAAGTGCCGGACCCAAAATACTGGTACTGTAGTACCCCAACCCTACCAGTGCCACACCCAATTTTTCTTTTGGCGGCATAGTAGCACTAACGAGTACATTGGGGGAAAATACCGCTGAAGAAGCAATTGCCCCTGCTTGTTTGATGAAGGTTCTTCTTTTGGTTTTCATAGGAGTATCAAGTCTGGTATCAGTTAACAATATATCATAGATTCTTTCAATTTCAATGATGATGTTTCAAAATTGGAGCTGCTTGGTTTTAAAATTTCACTACCTCTGGTTTACTTGTGCGGAAATCATCGAAGATTAATGGATTGCTGAAGGAGAAGTTTACGTCAAAACCGGTGTCAGTCAGATACCCAAATCTTAACTGGATGGTTCTAAACAACAGGCTTTCATTGCGTAATCGAAAACCTATTCCGACGGCAGATTGAAAATTACTACTTTTCATTAATGGGCCGCCAAAACTAATCCAACCAAAATCATAGAAAGCATAAGTTGCCAGACGAAATCCATATAACTTAAGTGGGTGAAACAATACCGATTCAAGACTAATCGAAAACTTCCGGTCTCCCTGTACCTCTCTGGAAATACCTCTGATCTCTTCCTTAAAGCCAAACTGCTCTTCGATTAACGGTCTCACTGTTGTTGAATAATTTAAACTGACAAACTGGCGAAATTGATTTCGGCGGACCCTTAACAATGGAGAAAAATACAATCCATCTACTGATACGATACCTTCCTGTAACTTGCGATCCTCAACAAATGCTCCAATTTCAGCATTTACGGTGAAGTATCCCACGCCATCCCAGAAATCACCAGCCGCGGCTCCTAAACCCCAGTAGGGCCTGTCACTAAACTCCCCATATTCCACTCCTCCTACCAATCGAAACAAATATCCAATGGGAATATCCTCTGTTACCCCAAAGGTCTGTATCATGGTGCTCTTTAAAAATTTCCTTTTGGTCAGCACTACTTCGTTAAGCCATAGAACTGCATTGTGAAAGAAGAAATTTGAATCTGCATCAACGAAAGGGCGGCTGGTAAACTCCTCCCGAAATAATCTGGTAGCAATTGACAAGTTAAGTCTGTCATCACGTCCCTTTAGTAAAAAAGCCCGTCCTACCCACAAATCTTGGAAATTTCTTTCAAAAGGTATCCTGAGAGAATCGTCTTCGGTTGGGATGGAATCCAATGCTTCCTCCTCGAACCGAATTTGCTCTAAATCTCCAAACTCCACTCCCCCCGCCCATCTGGTTTCAGGGATAATAAAATCCCGGTTTAAGATTACCTGGTATCCTTTTTTATCCCAGAGATCGCTATAGGTAATTTCACTGGAAATGAAGGTCCCCCTCAAATTGAAGTCCTCAAATTTAAGTTCGTAACCCGATTTAGGGCTTTCTTCCTCCAAATACTGATAGGCAACAGAGAACTTGTTGCCGGTACCCAGAATACTTCGGCTGCCAACCTCCAGTGAAAAATCATCAAAACCACCGAAATCACCATCAATAAACAGGGACAGCCGGTCCTGAGTTAGTACATAGACATCTACTATTGACTTGTCATCTAAATGTGGTAGCACCAATATTCTAGCATCCCGTATGAAAGGAAGGTCCCGAAGTATTCTTTCGTTATCAGCCAATCTAAAGGGGGCCACGGGATCTCCAGATTTAAACAGTAAACTGCGACGAACAATGGTTTTTCTGGTATCTGAATGGATAGCGTCAAGGGCTTTCGCCACTGAAGTCCTGACTACCTCGGCAGTATCGATGATATTCCCACCCAAAAACTCTACACTACTAATGTGTATGTCTCCAATTATATAGTCTTCATATGGTTCAAATGGGGCCTCACTACGTAATAGACTAATGGAATCAGATAATTCAGTGACCACACTCCTAAATAACAACTCATGTATCTTCCTGGTAAGCACATTTCCAGAGGACTTGCTCTCCAATGATTTGTAGAACTTGTCAGATTGGGCATGTGGGTTTTCCCTGACCTTAACCTTGGAATTTGCTGGCAAAATAAATATAGTGTCTTTAAGGGGAACTAATAAAGTGTCCGGAAATATCACTAACCTTCCAGCCTCCACATACAATGTGTCATTGCCAATTTCCTTTTTTTGGATTTTTTTCTTACTGTGAATTTTTTGTTTCTGCGCCACTGCTGAATAGGTAGATAACAATACCATCAGAATACCCATTAGTGTCAATATGACGCGGCTTACTTTCATACCAACGGTAAAAATACGAGATTGAGCAAAAGATGGAAAGATCGTATTGAATTTAGTGGGGCGTGGAGCAGGTTTAAGGTGATAGGGACGAAGGTGTTAGGGACAATTGAATGCCGAACGCCGAAGCAAGATTTACCATGGTGCTCCAAGATCATCTGGTTCTTCTATTCTATCATTCACTCAATCGGTCCTTCTATCATTAGTATGGAGCGTTGGGAGCTGTGCACCAGGATATTGGTCCTTGGACATTGAAATTCAATTGGTACTCGGGATTTGTGTTTTGGTGGTTGTCAGATGTGGCAGGAATTAGCCTACAATCCTTCAGTCCGTCAATCATTCACTCAATGGAGCTATAGTTGGCGTATGGCCCTAAGTTGGCTCTTGAGTTCTTGAAGCCTTTTATCTGCCTTATCGATCTTCACAGTAAATTCATCTTTGACCTTATTAGCAGTTTTCGAATTTGCGAAGAATTCAAGATTGTTTCTCCAAGTAGAAATGTCATTTTCCAAGGTACCAATATCCCGCCTTAAGGCTTGCTCTTTTTGTTCCTTTCTTCGATCCGCATGGGGTCCTTTCTTGAGTTTTTCAAATTGGATGTCGTATTTGATCTGCCTGGCTTCATCTATGAATTCTTCCGGCACTGTGGCCAGGAAATCGTTTGCAGCTTCTGTAAACTGAGCCCTGATATTTTTCACCTCGGCAGCGGGAACATAGCCAATATCATTGAACTTCTGTTTTAGATCCAGAAACCTATCCAGATCATAGTCACCGGCTGTGGTCATGGTTTCAATCTCTGAACAGATTTGTTGCTTTTTCTGAAGGTTCTTTATAAACTCCTTTTCCAATTCCTTGCTCTGAGATCTTCTATTGTTGAAAAAAGTATCGCAGGCATCTTTAAACTGACTATAAATTGAGTTTCTATACTTTTCGGGAACCGGGCCAATGTTTTGCCACTCCTTTTGAAGGGATTTAAGTTTTTCAGCCGTTTCATTCCATTCTGTGTTGTTCTTCAGGCTCCCGGCTATTACCACCAATTCCTTTTTCTTCTCTAGGTTGAGTACACGTTCTCCTTCTAATTGCTTAAAAAACAGTCCTTTGTGGTGAAAAAAACCCTTAAATGCTCCCCAAAATTTCTTGTTTACTTCTTTTGCGCTTTCCCTGGGAAGTCCACCAATGGCCTCCCATTTTTTTTGTAATTCCAGGATTGCCTTGGTGTTTTTATTCCAATCGGTGATCCGGTCTGTAGTAAACTGAAGATATTGTTGCACTTCTTCCGCCA
>QIEB01000379.1 GCA_003229495.1 Flammeovirgaceae bacterium | reverse complement strand
AAGAAATCACCGGTATCCAGGGAGCAGAATTCAATCAAACCCTTGCAGCGCTTAGGTTAAGTAAAATAGCCAATGGCGTAAGCAAAAAACACGGAGAGGTTGCTAAAGAAATGTGGGCAGACCAGAAAGATATCTGTCAGATAACTTCCATAACCAACGCTCAAAATAAAAGATATTGGTCGGACAACCGATTGTATAAATTCATGGAGCGCGGTGACCTTGAATCCATGCAAAAGAGAAAAAAAGCCTTAAAAAGAAAGTTCTTCCAAGTAGTGGCTGATCAAACGGGAAAGATTCTGGACCCCGATGTGTTGACCATGGTGTGGGCCAGGAGGTTTGCAGAATATAAACGCCCGGATCTGATTACTTTGGACTTCGATCGCTTTAAGAGACTTGTAACTGATAAAAAACAGCCAATACAGATTATTTGGGCTGGAAAACCATACCCAATGGACTACGGGGCAATCAGTACTTTCGATAACCTGGTCTACATGAACAAAGAGTTCATGAATTGCGCAATCCTGGTTAGATACGAGTTGTGGCTTTCTTCAATGTGTAAGAAAGGCGCCGATCTTTGGTTAAACAATCCAAGGATACCCAGAGAAGCCTCTGGCACCAGCGGCATGACTGCAGCGATGAACGGAGCGGTAAATTTCTCTACTCAGGATGGCTGGATCCTGGAATTCGCCCGGCACAAAGAAAATAGCTACCTAGTACCTGTAGTAGACCACACTCTCCCGCATCACCAACAGGACCATCAGGATGCAGAAAACTTATTGAATGTTTTGGAGGAAGACATCCTTCCGATGTATTATAAACACCCTAAGCAGTGGAATTCTATAGTTGCCAATAGTTTACAGGATGTAGTTCCCTACTTCGATTCAGATCGAATGGCAGATGAGTATTATCAAAAACTGTATGAGTTTCAAAATCAGGAAAAGATTTTAAATCGTGTATAACTATGATTTTTGAGGAATGCCCGGTATTTGGTAAATTGATCTTATGAGCACATTACAACTTTCAACTCAGGCCCTGGCTTTACAACGGATATCGCTATTTTCGGAGCTGCCGGAAACGGTGTTACAGCAATTGGCATCAGAACTACAGGAGGTAGAAGCTCAAAAGGACCATACCATAATCCGCAAAGGTGATGATGGCGACAGCATGTTCCTGGTTACCCGTGGAGCGGTCATGGTTCACGATGGCGACCAGATATTAGCTACGCTTATTGTAGGTGAGTATTTTGGTGAATACGCACTTATCGACAGCTACACTCGCAGCGCTTCGGTAACCGCCACACAGCCAACCTTGTTGCTGCAATTGAGTCGTGAACGATTCGATGTTATTATGGAGAAACATTCGCACCTCAAGGATGCGGTGTTGAAAGAGCTCATTAAGCGATTGCGTAATCTTAATATTATGCAAGAGCAATTGGTCAAAAGTAATACTGAAATTCAAGAGCAAAAGCGCGAGATACAGAAAATGAATGCTTACCTATCAGAGGTAAGCGACGAGAAAGACAAGATCATGCGTATACTGGCCCATGAACTAAAGAACACTTTAACCAGTACCATAAGTATAAGTGAGTCCCTTAAAGAGGAATTAGCTACCCGGACGCCGGACCTTTCAGAATACATAGAGCGGTTGACCAGCTCATTATGGAGGATGAATGAACGCATCGATCGCATTCTTTCTGTAAAGTCATCACTGCCAAAGGAACAAGAACTAAATATATCAGACTTTAGCTTAGCAGAACTGGCAGAAGAATTGTCTCAACAATTCGATGAAGTGGCCCTCGAAAAGGGAGTAAAATTACAGTTTAAAATTGAACCATATCTGGTTAAGCTGGACCGTGTTTATACCCATCAAATTTTAGAAAACCTAATTGGAAATGCCATTAAATTTTCAACTGCCGGCAAGAAAGTTCAGGTCAAGACTCAGGAAGTCCATAAATTCCTGAATATTATGGTGTCTGATCAGGGCCCTGGGCTGTCAATCGAGGCCCTCAAGCCACTCACCAATCCACAGGTTATGGAAGAGATTCACATAAAGAATGCATCAGACTTAAGTCTGACCATTGTGCGAAAATTTACTGAGTCGATGGGGGGCACCATAAGCTGTGACACTGAACCGGGTAAAGGAGCATGTTTCATACTGAAATTTAAGGACTACCAAAAGCCACCCTCTGACGGAAAATTCTGGAATTTTTTTAAATCCTGATTATTGGCAATAAGGTGAACTTAAAACTAAAAACTTAAAACTAATAACTTCTAAAGTCATATTTTTTGATAACAACGGTTGCGTTATGACCTCCGAAACCGAAGGTATTACTCATAGCATAGTTGACCGTTTGTGATATACTGTCTGTAGTGGAGATCTTTAAAATCGATGGTACTGCTGGGTCAAGGTTTTCAATATTAATGGTGGGGGGAATGGTGTCGTGGTAAACTGACAAAGTACATATCATAGCCTCAATGGCCCCGGCAGCACCTAATAAATGGCCAGTCATAGACTTTGTAGCTCCTACCCAGGTGTTAGCACTATTGGCAAGTAATCTGCTTATAGCAGACAACTCAGACAGATCACCCACCTGAGTAGAAGTAGCATGTGCATTAATATAGTCCAAAGATGTTGGTTGGATATTGGCTTCTTCCAGTGCAAGTTCCATTCCTTTAAGTGCACCAACACCCTCCGGATGGGTTGCCGTGGGGTGGTAGGCATCAGCAGTCATGCCGCCGCCTGCTACTTCGCCATATATAGTTGCCTCTCTGGCCAAAGCGTGATCTAGTGATTCCAGTATTAAGGCACTGGCCCCTTCACCCATTACGAATCCATCCCGGTCTCTGTCAAATGGTCTGCTGGCCGACCGCGGTGAATCGTTTCTGGTGGAAAGTGCTCTCATGGCACCAAACCCACCGATCCCTGATTCCGTAATCGGGGCCTCTGAACCCCCGGTGACCATCAGATCTGCTTTGCCCAATCTGATGTAGTTAAATGCATCGATGATGGCTGTAGTGGAAGAGGCACAGGCGCTAACCGGACAATAGTTTGCCCCTTTTAACCCGTATTTGATACTAATGGCACCTGAGGGGGTATCGATCAGAATCTTTGGGATGAAAAAGGGGCTAAATCGCGGATTTCCGCCCGAAGATGCAAATGCTTTTAATTCCTGATCAAAAGTATAAATTCCTCCGTTGCCCGATGACCAGATCACTCCACATCTGTGTGTATCAAGTGAAGTAAAATCCAGTCCCGAGTCTTGGATAGCTTCACCTGCGGCAATCAATGCGTATTGGGTAAAAGGGTCGGTTTTTCCGGCCTCTTTGCTATCGAAATAATCAGTGGGATCATAGCCTTTCAATTCGCAGGCAAATTTGGTTTTGAATAAACTGGTATCAAATTTAGTGATCGGGCCTGCACCACTGGTACCGTTGATTAAATTCGCCCAAAAGCTGTTCAAGCTATTCCCAAGTGGAGTCAATGCCCCCATACCAGTTATTACTACTCTTTTTAGTTCCATAAAATATACTTACTACTAAGTAAGATTTAAGTCAATATAAATTTGTTTTACCACTCGATAGTGATATTCATTGCCAAGCAACCTGGCCAACTGTAGCGAACCTGCCAGGCTACTGATTATGTTAAGGGCCTTGTCCTGGGCCCGCCCTTTGAAACTCAGTTCTTCTGCTTGCCGGCCGCTGTCCAATAATCGTGCGGTCCAAATTTGAACTTCATAGGAAAGCTTGTGAATAGCAGATTGCATGGAAACAGGTATGGTGTAATAATCTGTGGCCAGCGATCCTATCAGACAGACACGATTGTCTGAATTAAGGTTGTATTGATAGCTTTTTATAAACCAATCAAATTGATCTTTCGTGGGTAAAATCCGGTGCTCCGGGTGGTTGGTCCATTTGCTAAAACGATCTCTTGTGCGCTCGATGATCTGTAAACCCAAGGCCTCTTTGGTGGGGAAATGATAGTGTATGGCCGCATTCTTAATTCCCAACTCCTGTGAAAGGTGATGATAGCTAAATGCATTGTAACCTCTGCGTTGTAATAATGATTCGGCTAGATCAAGTATTTTTCTTTTAGTCGATCCCCTCATTGCCATACACAAATATAAACAAACTTACTAGTAAGTAAAGTAAAATGGTTTCAAAATTGACCGGATTCTGCTGCGTGGACTAAACTTGATATCTGCTACTCCATTGATTTATTAATTGAACCAAGCGGAAACATTTGAAATATTTAATTCGTTATCATATTGTATAACCCTGTTAAATGAAAAAGTGGGTATTTGGTTTTTGTTTGGTACTATGGTTGCCAGCTCTGTCCCAGGAGCATGAGATCATACGCAGTATCTATTTTGGGGGTGGAAGCTATTATATCAACCAACCACAACGAGAAGCCATCGATCATTTTCTTGATTCATTACCTTATCTTGAAAACTACCAAATTTCTATTAACAGTCACACCGACAACATAGGAGGAGCGGCTTACAATGCGTGGCTGTCCAGAATGAGAAGTGAAGCAGTATTGTATCAGTTGATCGATAAAGAAATACCCAGGGATAAAGTTTTAATAAAAAATAACGGCCAGCACAATCCGTACTTTGACAATGAATCTAATATTGGACGCATGAGTAATCGCAGGGTGGACGTCTTATTTACTCCGCCGGTGTTTTAACCCGGATTCTAAAACATCGATTACTGTAACGTATATGCATTAGACTTCGTAGTCGGTTAAGGCTCGGAATAGATTTGTAGTGCATAATCCGGGTTTAACAATTCTTGGCTCATATCTCAGGTTATTGCTGGAGAGGGAAAATTGACCCTTCTACTGCCACATGAAATCCTCGTTGTTTTACGGAATCCTTGGCAGCGCTGTGTTCTTGTAGCAGGGGATTGGTATGGTTCATGTGGAGAAAGTGCACCTTTTGCCGGTCTGATAATCCCAGTGTATTTAATAAGGCCATACTCTCTATCACCAAGGGGTGAGGGATGGTGGACATGTCCCGATCAGGCAATTCCCCGTTCTTATAAAAACTACCATCAATGAATGCCAGATCAACTTTGGTTATTTCCTTGGCTAAATCCCGTCCCCATTTTTGCCATTTGTCAATATCGGGAATGAAGATCGCCTCCTTTTTTTCACCAACGATCTTATATCCCACGGTCT
>QIEB01000519.1 GCA_003229495.1 Flammeovirgaceae bacterium | reverse complement strand
GAACTTTCTGAAGATCACAAAACAGTAATTGTAGCTAGGGAGGGTTTATAGTGTTTGGTAATCTGACACGGCGAAAACGATACCTGGTAATTACCTCAGCTTTGGGATTATTATTTGTTTCCATTTTGATCATGGTATTTTGGCTTTTGTATGGTAAGAAGTATACCTATCTGCCGGGAGAGGAAATTGAAGGATTAACCGCTAATCTTAATCGTTCCATTCCCCAAGATTATCCCAGAGTCTCTTTTAATGATGTATCGAAGCAGGCTGGAATCAAATTTCAGCATTTCTATGGTCAGCGTTCTACCCAACTGCCTGAGGACATGGGCTCTGGGGCAGCCTGGGGTGATTACGACAATGACGGTTGGTTAGATCTATTCGTGGCCAACGAAGTGGGCCCGCTTTCAATGCGAGAAGATCAGATCCGGAGCTCTCCAGCCCATTGTGCGCTTTATCATAACCAGGGTGATGGAACTTTTAATGAAGTGAGTGCACAGGCAGGAGTAGATCTGCGAGCATGGGCTATGGCGCCCGCATGGGGGGATTATGACAATGATGGTGCACTGGACCTGTTCGTTTCCAGCTTCGGCAAAAACAGGCTGTATCACAATAACAGGGATGGAACATTTTCCGATGAAAGTGCAAAAGCAGGCATGGGCGAACAGGAAGGTTTTTGGACCGGAGCCTCTTGGGGTGACTTTAATCGCGATGGATTTATTGATCTGTATGTATGTGGCTATGTTCAATATTCCATTCAAGAAAATCAACCTTCATCGCTTCAGTATGATGTGGAAGTTCCTGTCAGTATTAATCCATCATCCTTCAAACCGGAAAGAAACCTCCTTTTTCTAAACAACCAGGATGGAACATTCAGCGAGATTGCTAAGAGAGCAGGAGTTGATGGCACAAATGGGCGAAGTCTTTCTGCTACCTGGTGTGATTTCGATGAAGATGGCTGGCCTGATTTATACGTGGCTAATGATGTTTCAGATAACGTGCTGTATAGAAACTTGGGAGATAATACTTTTGAAGAAATAAGTCACTTAGCTCTAGTAGCTGATTACAGGGGAGCAATGGGCATTGCTGTTGGGGATTGGGATAACGATGCCGATATGGATATGTTTATAACCCACTGGATTGCCCAGGAAAATGCGCTTTACAATAATATGCGTTCCCACTTTCTATCACTTAATACCTCTATGCACAACGAAATCAAATTTATGGATGAAGCCGACCGGTATGGACTAGGGCAAATAGGCTTGGATTATATCGGGTGGGGAACCTCTTTTTTCGACTATGATAATGACGGTAAACTGGACCTTTTTGTGGCAAATGGAAGCACATTTCAACAGAAACTAAAACCCCATCTTTTGATCCCAATGGTAGACCAACTGTTTTGGAATAAAGGTAAAGAGGGAGGATTTTACGATGTATCTGCAGTCAGCGGAGAAGTTTTTAAAAACCAATACGTGGGCCGTGGGGCCGCTTTTGGTGATTATGATAACGACGGAGACGTGGATATTTTTATTGTTAATAATGGTGGACCTGGTATGCTGCTTAGCAACGAAGGTGGGAATAAAAGTAAATGGTTGAAAGTGGATCTTCGCGGGGTACAAAGTAACAGCTCGGCCATTGGTACAAAAATCAAAATAGTGGTGGGAGAATCGATCCAAATCAGGCAGGTAGGGGCACAATGCTCTTATAGCTCACAAAATAGCTTGATCCAGCATTTTGGACTGGGAGAATATGCTAATGTGGATACTTTGGAAATAAACTGGCCATCAGGCCTAAAACAAGTTTTTCATAATCTGCCGGTTAATCAATCCCTTGAAATAATAGAAGGTGAACACATCGCTGATGAATCTGACCAAAAAGAAAGAATCCGAAATTTTTGGGAATATTACCGGCAGGCCACTAAACATCGCATCGCCGGGAATAGGGAATTAGCAATTGCGGAATATAAAAACGCTCTGGAAATTAATAGTCAACATGAAGATGCATTATATTATCTGGGGAATATGTATTTGGAGATGGGTGAATATCAAGCCGCGGAAAGAGCGTGGCTGCGTTTATTAAAGAAAAGTCCAAATAGTGGCAGGGCTCATATTCAGTTGGGTAATTTGTATCTGAATTACCCGGGAAAGGAATTTTTCGATATTGACAAAGCTACCGCCGAATTTCAAGAGGCGTTTGATATAAACAAAGAGGAAACGAGACCAATTCTTCATTTAGGCCAAATTTTTCTCATCAAAGGGGAACTTGATAAGGCACAAAATTATTTTTCAGCTGTAGTAGGATCCAACTATAAAAGTGTTGAGGCACATTTTCTTAAAGGTTATATTGATTGGATAAGAGGGGAATCAGAGCTGGCCCTTAATTCACTGGAAAAAGCAGTGGAGTACTCTAAACCGGAGAAGCAGGATAATGACGTTTTAGGGGAGGGCGATACCAATGAAGTAGCATTTTTTACCCTGTCGGTCAATCAGTCTATCTTCTACAATCACCTAAATGATTTGTGGTTGGTGAATGAAAAGGATTTTTCCCGGGAATTAGAAACCAGGTACGGTGATTTGGATGGGTTTATATCAGAAGTTAGAAGCAAATTATAATGAAAGTGTAGTTAAAATGCTCAGTAAGTCGTACACGTTGTTTTTGTTATTACTTCTTTTTTTTTGGCTAAGCTGTGAGGAAAAAAAAAAGGTAGTAGATAAGCAAAATTACTGGGATATAATTATGGTTAGTACCATGGGTCTGGCCTACCTGGATGAGAACAAATTGCCAGAAGCTGCAGCGGAGTTTCATCGTTTGGTGGAATTGGCCCCTGACCGTGCTTTAGGATATGCCAATTTAGGTTTGGTTTACTTGCGGATGGAAAATTATCCGGAAGCTGAAAACCAACTGTTAAAAGCCATAGAAAAAGACCCAAACGATCCTGACATTCGGCTGATCCTGGTAAAAGTTTATGAGCTAAGTGGTAAGAGGGATAGTGCAATTGAGGAACTGTTAAAATCAATTAAGATTTCTCCCGATCATCTGAAGAGCCTTTACAGACTCGCAGAGTTGTATGATCAAGAGTCTGATAAGAATTCTCTTTCCCTGAGGGAAAAGTATTTACATGAAGTTGTGAAACTAGCGCCTGCAAACATAGTTCCAAGACTCCAGCTCACTGAAATTTTGCTCCAACTGGAAAAATCCCGCCAGGCCCTTCAACAATTGGAGGAAATTCAGCAGCAATTCGCCGAATTCCCAAAAGATGCAAATAAATTTTTTAATAGGTCGTTGGGGTTTTTACATGCCTCCAATACCCGAGAAGCCATTAAACCAACTTTGGTGTTCCACAATTTTTTGAAGCTTACCTCCCAGTATCAATCCGGTATCGTGGAATTAAAGGGACCTGGTGGGCCATGGATTGGTTTTCCAATAATCACCGTTGGCGAATCTGTTTCGCCATTTTCATTAGAGGATCAAGCGATACTGGGGGCCATTCGCTTTACCGATGCCACCACAACTTCCGGATTGGATATTATCCCTGAGACAACAGGAGAGGTCAAAGAGAAATTGAGATTGTCCCATTTGGCTGTAGGTGATTACGATGGGGATGGGGACCAGGACCTTTATTTTGGACGTGCTCCTGGAGAATCTAATACCACACAATTCTTATTTAGAAATGATTTTGGGACGTTTAGGGAAGTCTCCGAACAAGCCTCAATCCTGCATTCAGGTGAGGAGTCTTCGGCAACTTTTGCTGATTACGATAACGATGGTCATCTGGATCTTTATATAGTCAGGGAAGGCCCCAATATTCTGTATCGTAATACCGGTGAAGGGAAATTTAGCGATGTGACCAAGGAAGCTAATATAGGTGATAATGATTTTGGGTACAAGGCCTTGTTTTTTGATATGGATCATGAAGGGGACCTGGATTTATTTTTGGCCAACCAAAGTTTTAACCGGCTTTATAGAAATAATTCCGATGGTACTTTTATAGAACAATCGGCGAAAATGAATGTCGCAGGAGAATATGTGAAAAGCCTCGATGCGGCATTCGGCGATTTTGATGATGATGGAGACATTGATTTTATAGTGGTAAATGAGAATGCGAGCAATGTTTTATATACCAATTTAAGACAGGGAAAATTTGAGGATATTTCTGTGGTTAGTGGCATAACCAGCGAGGGTGGTTCCAGCGCCGTGGCAGTGGGAGATTACAACAACGACGGGTACTTAGATCTTTTTTTTACTGCGCGGGACGGAAAAGATTATCAATTGTTTCAAAATAAAGGAGATGGATCCTTCGAAGCTGATAAACGATCGAATAGTTGGATCATGGCATTTCAAAATATCATAGGTTTTGACGCTGACTTTTTCGACTTTGACAACGATGGATTCCTTGATCTACTGGTAGTCGGTCAACCACTCAAACCGAATGGAAGGGGAGTTCTTTTATTCCACAATGATGGAACCGGTAAATTTGAAGATGTTTCAGATTTGTTGCCGCAGAAAGTTATGGGGGGGCGTCAAATTGCGATTGCCGATTATAATGAGGATGGTGATCTGGATATTTTTATTGCCGGATTGGGTGGTAAGGTGCATTTGCTTCGAAACGACGGCGGAAATGCCAATAATCATGTAAAAATCCAGCTAATTGGGCTTAGAACAGGTAGCGGCAAGAATAATCATTTTGGCATTGGAGCAAAAATAGAGATTCGTGCGGATGATCTTTACCAAATGAAAGTAGTTACCGAACCATTGGTCCATTTTGGCATTGGCCATCGTTCCAAAGCCCAGGTGTTGCGGATCATGTGGACAAATGGAGTTGCACAGAATATTCTTTCTCCCGGGGGAGATATGGATCTGATTGAAGAACAAGCTTTGAAAGGATCTTGTCCTTTTCTTTATACCTGGAATGGAGAAGAATATGTTTTTGTAAAAGACATGATGTGGCGCAGCGCCCTGGGGATGCCTCTGGGAATTATGGGTGGAAAAACGGCGCATGCTTTTGCCGACATTTCCAAGGAGTATTTAAAAATTCCAGGCGAACTACTCCAACCAAAAGATGGCATATATTCATTAAAGGTAACGGAAGAGCTATGGGAAACCGTTTATATTTGACAAGGTCGAATTGATGGTTTTAGACCATCCAGACTCCTTTGATATTTTTGTGGATGAGCGGTTCGTACCACCCCCTTTTCCTAAGCTCCGGGTATATTCTGTTGGTGAAAAATGCGCTCCCCGATCAGCCAGGGATGGGAAAGGCAATGACCTGCTTTCACTTGTGGTAGCTAAAGATGACCAGTATGTTTCAAATTTTAAACGGGGGAAATATCAGGGAATCACGGAAATGAAGGATCTTATCCTCGATTTAGGACCACTCTCCCAAACTGATAGTTTATTTTTATTTTTAAATGGATGGATATTTCCAACGGATGCTAGCATTAATGTAAATATTTCTCAGTCAACTGAAATACAGATAATATCTCCTTATTTGCAAGTATTCAATGAAAGGGGACAGTGGGAAACGGTTATTGAAAATTTAGGATTCCCTATGGGCAAGGATAAAACCATTGTAGCAGATCTTTCCGGAAAATTTTTATCCAGTGACCGGCAGGTTCGTATTCGTACCAACATGGAGATTTACTGGGACTATATCTATTTTTCCAGTGGTAATTCCGAAGCCTCCATTCGGTACACACCGTTAACACTTACTTCTGCAGATCTCCATTATCGGGGTTACTCCCGAATGTATCGCAAAGGTGGTCGATATGGTCCCCATTGGTTTGATTATGATGATGTTTCTGTGGGTCAAAAATGGAGGGATTTGATTGGCAATTACACCCGTTATGGTGATGTACAGGAGCTTTTATTGGAAGGGGACGATAAATACATCATTGCAAATGCAGGAGACGAAGTGACTATCGAGTTTGATGCCACACAATTACCGCATCTCCCTCCCAAATGGCGAAGAGACTTTCTGATTTACAGCGAAGGGTGGGTAAAAGATGGCGACCTTAACACCGCCTACGGTAAGACGGTATTACCCTTGCCATTTCGCGCCATGACCCAATACCCATATGGAGAGGAAGAATTTTATCCATCAGACCCCGACCATACAAATTATCTTAAACAGTATAATACAAGAAAAGTAACCACCGAGATTTACCAGACCCTCATCCAGCGTTCTTCCCATTTTTAACTCAGTCCCGTGCTCCCAACAGGAACTTTCCGCTATCTACTTTTCTACTTTATTGTTCTGATTCATCTGTTGCTGCAGAGTTGCATTGATTCTTCCGAAAAGCTGTTTAAACTTTTACCAGCTGAACAGTCTTCCATTGAGTTTTTCAACGCCATTCAGGTATCAGATTCCTTTAATCTCCTGACCAGTGACTACATCTACAATGGCGCTGGTATTGGCATTGCTGATTTTAACAATGACGATTTACAGGATATTTTTTTTGCGGGAAATCATGTGTCGAACAAGCTTTACTTAAACAAAGGAGGTCTGACTTTCCAAGACGTTTCCGTTGAAGCCTTGATTCTTGCTGCTGATTCATGGTGTACCGGAGTTGCCATTGCGGATATTAACAATGATGGCTGGCAGGACATCTATGTAAGTACCGCTCATTTTGGGGGTATGACAAAGTTTTCCAATTTGCTATACATCAATAAGGGTCTCAATGCTAACGGAGTTCCTGTTTTTGAAGAGTCAGGGAAAAACTATGGTATCGATGATAAACACCAGGTGATGCATTCTGTGTTTGTTGATTATGATAAAGATGGTGATCTGGATCTTTTTATATTGGTAAATGTAGCGAAGGCCACTGCGGCGCTACGACGATCAAAAGTTTCAGATGGAACATCTGAAACAAACAACATACTGTACAGGAACAACGGAGATGGAACATTTACTGATGTAACCACTGAAGCAGGTGTTCTCCATGAAGGATTCTCCCTTGATGTATGCGTATCGGATATAAACCAGGATGGATGGCCGGATTTATATGTGACCAATGATTTTGCTGCCAATGACTTGCTCTATATGAATCAGAAAGATGGGACATTCAAGAATGAGATTGGTCGATATTTAAAACATCAGTGCCTGTCTGCCATGGGACTTGATATTGCGGATATCAACAATGATGGTTGGCAAGATATCATTGTTTTGGATATGCTGCCGGAGTTGAACAGGGAAAGAAAGATGATGTTGCATGCATCTAATTATAAAGCTTATGCTCAGGATAAATTATATGGATATGAACATCAATATATCAGAAATGTCCTGCAGATCAACAATGGTATAAGCCCCAATGGAGAGCAAAATTTTAGTGAAATTGGATTGATGACAGGGATTTATGCCACAGGATGGAGTTGGAGTCCGCTTATCGCAGATTTTGATAATGACGGACTCAATGATATTTTCATATCTAATGGATTTCCCGGTGATGTTGTCAATCTGGATTTCGACAAACTAAGGAGAATGATGGGGTTTTATGTCTCTCGAAAGGAGGTCTTAGGATTACTTGAACCTATTAGAATTTCTAACTATGCTTACCAAAATAAAGGGACACTCTCATTTGTAAATTCAACTAAGGAATGGGGATTAGAAAGACCCTCTTACTCTAATGCTGCAGTTTATGTTGATCTGGATAATGATGGGGACCTTGACCTGGTAATGTCAAATTTTGATGAAGCCGCACTTGTATACGAGAACACACTTAACAATAAGGATGAGATAAGATCCCACTACATCAGGATCAGACTCAAAGGATCAGAAAGCTGTCCTCAAACCTTTGGTACCAGGATTAACATATATTTTAACTCAGGTGACCAACAGTTTAAGGAACAATCTCCTTACCGAGGTTTTATGTCATCACTGGATCCTGTGATTCATTTTGGGCTAGGGGGCACTAAATTCTTGGATTCAATGGTAATTATCTGGCCGGATGACAGGCAGCGTGTGTTACATGAAGTTAAAGCCGATCAAACACTTGAACTGACACATGATGTAAATTTGGATATTCTTAGGAGACAATCTCTGTCGAAAATCAATTCAGGCTCAATCCCATTTTTACCGGCCAATGATTCAACAGGTCTTCTATTTCTACATCAGGAAAAGGATTTCATTGATTTTCAGATACAACCCTTGATACCTCATAAATTTTCACAATACGGACCCTCTCTTGCAGTTGCGGATGTGGATAAAAATGGTGAATATGATTTATTCATTAGTGGACCTTACACCCAAAATGGCACACTATTCCTTCAAAAGAATGGAGAGTTCATTGGACAACAACTAGAGCTAGACACGGGTAAGGAAATGGAAGATGGTGGAAGTCTTTTTTTTGATGTAGATAATGATGGAGACCAA